>NZ_PKOZ01000002.1:0-300000 GCF_002946355.1 Pradoshia eiseniae | reverse complement strand
CATTACCTTTTCAGCTGCATCTGTATTGAATATCAATGTTCCTGCTACAGCTGTTACGCCTACTGCACCTAATATTGTTGCTTTCAAATTCATTCCATTTACTCCCTTGCTAAAATTGTATTTAATGTATATTTTTTGCTCAGGCCATTATATCATAGGTCATTTTAATATATCAATATAACTTAAATAACATTCATTAACAAATAATTACACGATATTTATATACATAAAAATTTAAACAAGTATTAAATACTATTTTAAAATTTCTTTCACTCTCTTAATACGGACCGGTTAGGTCAATGTATTGCTAAAACAATAAAGAACGTTTATCTGAATGTAACCAAAAAATGAAAAAAGAAGCTTCTCATTAATTAAGTCAATTAATGAGAAGCCTCTAATAGTACTTATGCTATGAACAAAATGCGAGCATTTCACTTTTGATCAACTAAAACTCTATCAGGAACTGTAGCAGTAGACTAAAACTGCGTCCAACAATAGTTAGTGCAAAACACGACATTCAAAAATATGACTGTCGTGTTTCATTTTAATTATTCTTGGTTCTGTCCTGCATTTCCCAAAGTACCTTCTGTCGTTTCAATTGCTGGTTTCTCTACACTTCCTTCTATATCATCAGGAACTTCAGTTAGCTGAGCAGTAGAAGGTATTTCATCTATATCCCCATCTAGATCTTTGTTGATTTCTTCATCTGAACCTTCAGTTATATCTATATCTATATTTTCTTCTTCATTTGGTTTAGGTACAGGTGTTGAATCTACAGAATCACCCAATAGATTCGTGTCTTCTAATCCTTCCGTAGCATCCATTTTCTCTTCTGATGGTTTTGGTGTTCCAATTATATCAGTATTTCTAATTGTGTTTTCTCCGCTATACGTTCCCCATGCACTTTCAAAATAGTATTCCCCTGTTGTATTAGGATAAAAAGTAAACGTAATTACTTCTCCTGGCGCTAACTGAGTACTGTATAATGGTAAAAAACCCTCCGGCCCTGAGATACTAAAATACCCTGTGCTTGCCGTACCACTTGCCTTTACAGTAACGGGATACCCTTTTCCCTCTGTCATCTGAGAGAGACTATATTTTCCGTATTCCAGTTCTTCTCCGTCTTTAATATCAACAATAATACTGTAATCGGCAGCTTTTATATTTTGTACAGAAGCGGTAACGTTGTCTGTAAACCAAGACCATGTTGTACCCATTAAGCAGATTATGCATAAAGCCAATCCCAACAAGGAGGGCATAAGCATCTTAACCATACTGTTACTCTCTTTTATATTTTTAGATTTAAATAATAATTTCAATCCCTCTCGCTCCTTAAAAAATGCAGTAATTGAGCAATCAAAAGGCACAAAGACTGTTTATGCCCTTTGATTGCCCCTCCCGTGAATGGACACGGGAGAGGACCAACCCTTAGTTTACGACCTTTACATTTGCACCTAATAGAGAACCTACATTATCTTCAGTAACCAATGTGCCGCCAACTTTACAGTTTTTCACAGTGGTTTCAGCCCTTGCATCAATTTTGAATCCTTCTACAAACTCACAATTTGTGAGACTTGTTTTGGCGTATGGACGCATAAACTTATAACCGGCACCCTCACCGAAGTTACAATTTGTGAAAGAAACTTCTGAAAGGGTACCTGCATAAGAAGTCCAACCATTTAATGTAGAATTAGTAACAATAAGCTTTTTGCCTCCACCAGCGTCACAGCTTATCGTATAAACAGGTCCGTCAATAGTAACATTATCAACAATTACGTCACTTTTAGCCCCACCAATAAAAATACCACGGAAGCCACTATCAATGGTTAAATTTTTAATTGTACCACCTTTAGTAGAGAGAGCACTATCCCAGGTACCATTTGCACCTTTAACAGAAAGAGTTTTTCCGTTACCGTCAATCACACCACCATTATGTTGTTCAATTCCTGTTGCACCATATCCTGAACTACCAAGCGCTTCTTTCTTTACAACTAAATCAGAATCAAGAATAACATCTTTACCTTCTTTAACTGCATCTTGTGTCTCTTTCGTATTTGTAACTACAGTATATTGATTATATGCAGCATTTTTATCATATTGGTTATTGTAGCTATCTTTTTCTACAGTATCTTGAGTTGCAACTACTGTAATTGAAATATCTTCAATTGATTTACCCTGATATTCATTACCAGCAGTTCTTTTCATGGTACCGCTGATAGTAATCTTTTCAGAAGCACCGGCAGCTAATTTGTATTCCTTATCAATATCCGCACCAGCAATTTTCCAATCAATAGCTTCGTTTAGCTCTGCATCACCATCGATGCCAGTAATGAGAACTTTATACTTAGCTGCTAGGTTACCATTATTCTTTACAGTCACTGGTTCTAAATCGTATGTAGCACCCGGCTCCCAAAGGATTTCTGATCTTCCATCAGCAGTCTTCCAGTTAAGCGTTTCACCTTCAACAGAATTTCCTGCTGCGTTTAAAAGTGCAATGTCCAGAGTCCCTGCTTGAATTTTGTTTACACCTGTGCTTGCTGTATCCGTAAACCAAGCAAATGTTGCACCGGCTAGCATTGTTACGCTTGCACATGTTGATACTATGCTCGTAACTAACGCTCTTTTAGTTGATCCTTTTTTCATTCTTTCTCCTCCTAAAATATTTTGGTATCAGTCGAGAGATTCCCCTCTCCATCGTTACCTTGTGTATATGTAGCAGCATCATTGCTGTTTACACCAATGGTAGTCGTTCCAAGCTGTTCTTTTAATTTTAAGAGCTCTTCCATCATCTTTTGAGATTCAGCTCGTTCTTTTGCAATTTCATCTCTCTCTGCTTGCAGCTCGGCTTTTTGCTCAGATTTGTATTTTCTAAATAATCGAATACTATCTATTAAATGAATGAGAATTAACAGCATAAACGGAATGAAAATACAGCAAATATATCCTGGTGTAGTTTTTAAAAACTGGAAGAACGTACCCACTTTTGGAATGTGAGTTTCATATTTACCTAATACATATTCGTGTGTAACTACTGTTTCATCATCTGTATTTGTCGTTGTTCCATATGTAATGAATCCGGGATTTCCATTCGCATCCGTTGTTAAACTCCTGATTTTATGAGTGACCGTTTCTCCGTAATTGTCAGAATCTGTGGAAGTATAGGCAATAATATCTCCTTCCTTCAAGGTTGACGGATCTATCTCTTTTATAAGAACTAAATCCCCTGCATTAAAATCTGTCTTACTCATGGAATCAGATAAGACAATAAAGGGTTTATACCCAAAAAGATTTCGGTCCGGCTGATCAAAGGTCGTTACAGAGATAATGGTAAACACCATCATCCCTATACTCGCTACCATAAGGAACCACGTCACGATGGCTTTTATGGTATGTAATGCTTTTTTCATTTCCTTGTTGTTTCCTCCTTAGTCAAATTCTCTAGTCGGATTATTTTTTGTTTGTACGGCATCTGCACAAAGGGTAAATGTTAGTGTCGCATCTTCCGTACTACCGCTCTCTTTTGGATAATAGAACTCAATTTCCAATTCTTTTTTTTCATCTAAACTTAATGGATCATCAGCTGAAGATACCTTCTGTTTTGTGAGTTCGCTCGGTTTTCCAAAAAACAGAACTTGTTGATCGTCACGAATGGCCACTTCAATTACATCAGCAAGTCCGCCTTTTATGTCATCAAAATATATCTTGTAATAAGCTTCACATGTGCTATTGTTTTCAAGAAAGAAATCCTTTACAACAGTCATACCCGGCTTAAAAAGATACTCATGTTCCTCAATAACCGGCTTACCATCATTTAGATCAATATCTATTTCCCCGACACTAAAAATATTGCTATTTACCCACACCATTGACCATACAAGAGCAAAAGTAGAAATACATAGGCAAATAGAAAGTATGACAATTGCAGCAACACTTGTTTTCAACTTTTTGCCTGTTTGTTGATTATTTTGCATCTGGCTCGCCCCCTATTTTTTTGTTTTTTCGGAAGGAGAGTTTCAATATCAGCAGTGAACCTGTTATTAAACCAAGCGATAAAGCAACATTTGAATAATCTAGCTTACCAGGTGCACGAACTAAATTAGCTTTTTCATCTACCCACCATTTAAAATCAGCTTTCAATTCCGTACTTCCCATATACTCATTTCCAACCGCAGTATCAAGATAGGCGGAAATTTCGTAATACAATTCTTCCGTTTTTGCAGTATCTGATTCTTTCAAAGTATATGTTTCTAATTCACCCACATCTCTTATTAGTCCGTCATATAGAACATCTCCACTATTAAGAAGAACAACCTTTAGTTTCAATACTTCTAATAATTTTTCTGGTTTGTTATGTAAATCTACAGAAAATTTAATTGTACTGGAGTTTTTATATGACACCTTAAGACAGAAATTCTTTACTTCTGAATCACCTGGCAACATATTGATTACCTTAAAAGGCGCATTATCAGTGAACTGCCCTTTATGAAGCGATATAACGGTTGATGCAGGCTTACTACTGTCACTGTCGCTATCGTTAGGACCATCATTCGAATCATTATTTGAATCATCATTTAAATCATCGTCTGAATCATCATTCGAGTCATCATTTGTGCCTTCGTTCGAATCATCGTTTGAGTCATCATTTGTTCCTTCGTCTGAATCATCATTTGAGTCATCATTTGTTCCTTCGTTCGAATCATCGTTTGAGTCATCATTTGTGCCTTCGTTCGAATCATCGTTTGAGTCATCATTTGTGCCTTCGTTTAAATCATCGTTTGAGTCATCATTTGTGCCTTCGTTCGAATCATTGTTTAAGTCATCATTTGTGCCTTCGTTCAAAGAAATGCTGCTATCTATTCCAGTAATATTTTCCGTATTCTCTGTTTGATTATTGGTATTACCGCCTTCTTCAGGGATAATGAAATTTTCAGGCACACTAACAGATGTCGATTCTTTCGATGCAAAATGTTTATATATCTCCAATCCTGTTAAAGCAATAAGGCTTATGCATAGTAGGATCAATAGCATGGTTATTATCTTTTTGTATTTTTTATCACGTTCCACTGACCTTCCTCCATGTTTCTTTTTTCAAACCTTTAGAAACAAAAAATGCATTCCAATTTTAAAGGAATACACATTAAAACGGAGTAGCCTGCAGTTATGCGTACTCCAATTTTCAATAAATTTAGCAATGTGATTACTTGCAATCTCTAAATATAAACACTATATAGCTGTTAATCGTAATGATTTATATCTTACTCTAGCAAATCTGTATATTGAAAAAATATACATTTTCAGAAGTTTTCATTCTTTTATTATTATATCAATAAAACTTTTTTGGGGAAATATTTTTTAAACCAAATTTGCTCTCTTTACCGAAATTTATCGCTATTCTATTAAACTTTATAATACCTAAATTTATAAATGAAAGTTAACCTGCAGATCTGCCATTACATCCCCAATAAAACTTGTTTCTATACCAATCATTTAATATATTAAAAAAATATTTTAATTTTTATGCCTGCCAAGCTTTTAACAAGCAATGCAAACCAACTAAGTGTTGTTTTCTATTAACTATATATATTAGCTAGGAAGGTGATGGACCGGTTAAATCACCGTAATGATGAAGTCACGAAAATGTTTACCTGCATGTATGTAACGAAAGAAATAAAAAAGAGGCTTCCCATAAGTTTGCAAATTAACGAGAAGCCTCTAATTGTGAGAGAAATGTTAGCCCTGTTATATCATAGGCAGGCAGCAAGAGGAATTTAGGCTAATAGTACGTCATCATGCCCCTATAAACAGCAATATAGTTTCATCAGGTGGTAATTAAGAAGGGAAATTGACACTTCACTAACATTAACCATTCATCGCATGCAAAAAGAACGCACGAGCAAACTCGTGCGTTCTTCTATACTATATAAAATAAGATAATAACGGTTATTTCACTTTCAATTCTGTATAACTCTTCACGTATTGCTCCATAATTTCCAAGACTTCATCACGAAGGTCCTCGTGCTGAAGCGCAAAGTCAATCGTAGTTTTGACGAAACCGATTTTTTCTCCGACATCATGTCGCTGTCCCTCGAAATCATAAGCATAGACTTCTTGAGATTGATTCAAGGTTTGGATGGCATCAGTCAGCTGGATTTCTCCACCTGCACCTGTTTCTTGGTTCTCCAGAATCTCAAAAATCTCCGGAGTTAGCAGATAACGACCCATGATCGCCAAATTGGATGGCGCCGTGCCTTGCGCTGGCTTCTCAACAAAGTTCGCAACCTGGTAGCGTCTGCCTTCCTGCATGCTCGGATCAATAATCCCATAGCGATGCGTCTCGTTTTCAGGTACTTGTTGCACGCCAATCACGGATGAACCCGTCTCTTCATACTGATTGATCAGTTGCTTGATGCACGGTGTATCACTTTGTACGATATCATCGCCAAGAAGAACGGCAAATGGCTCATCACCAATGAAATTACGTGCGCACCAAACGGCATGACCAAGCCCGCGTGCTTCCTTTTGTCTAACATAGTGGATATTCGCGAGATCGGATGAGTATTGAACCTTTTCGAGAATATCAAATTTTCCTTTCTCAAGGAGGTTTTGCTCAAGCTCTAAAGCACGGTCGAAGTGATCCTCAATCGCACGCTTACCCTTACCGGTAATAATGATGATATCCTCGATTCCAGCTGCGACAGCTTCTTCAATAATGTATTGAATGGTCGGCTTATCGATGATTGGAAGCATTTCTTTCGGTACAGATTTCGTTGCAGGCAGGAACCGTGTCCCTAATCCAGCTGCTGGAATAATTGCTTTTCTAACCTTTTTCACACAAACTCTCCCTTTTTATACATTATTATTTACTGTGAATCTATCAAAATGACCCTTACAAATGATGGCTAATAAGTAAATACTTATCTTACACTAGACCCTAAGACCTATGTATAATCTTAATCAATTCAACTTTTATTTCTTCAACAAACTCATTGACTGTAATATCTCTAGAAGCTGTTCCACTCTTGTATGCAGATTTTACTAAATTGGCAAATTCCACATCTCTCTTTTCCGTCTTTCCATTTATGCGGTTAGACATGATTCATTAGTCCTCCTAAAGATATTAATCAAATCATAATTTTAGCATGATTTGGAATCATATTAGGTATAAATATTCATCATTCTATTATTATACCTTATCCAATATATCTATCAATACATCTATAAAAAAAACTTGAGCACTCTCATTTGCAGAGTGCTCAATTCAAACATCCTATTCAATCCGCAAATACGTTAATTGTCCTGCATCATTATTGATTGAGATCATCGCCTCATCTGTATAAAAGGCATATTGGGACTGGTCTTCTGACTGAATAACTTCATTATCATCTAATGACAAATTCTCCATGTCAATAGAACCAAATTGATTAAAAATAATTCCCTTAGCTACATCTTGTTCATCAAGGATATAATATACATTCTCGTAAGGTAGATGCATCATTCTCTTCCCATCAGCCTCGATTTCTTCTATTCCATTCATTACTTCTTGCATCCTGGCTTTATCCGAGCCAAGGAAAGACAAAAGGAACTCATATGAATTCGCAGCATTCGATGAGATATATCCGCTTAATTCCTCAATTGTAAGCTCTGCTGGTTCAACCTTTCGGCCAGCTGCTTGTATATCATTTAGCTTCATGTAACCTGATACACCACCAGATTGAATGAAGACATAGCTGTCATTCTTCTCTGTAATTGTAATAGGTATGCCAAAAGGAAGTAAGCCTGCTGCTTCCGTTAACTCCTCATCAGAATAGAACGTTGCTCCATCACTAATAATATAGCCATCTTCATTAACCTCTACAGCTTCAGATATGGAATCTTCAGCGCTTTTGTCAGATTGTGAAACGGAAGTACTGCCAATAAGACCAAATGAAGCAATTGTACGAAGAGGCTTCTCACTGAACATGGTCCCAGCCACTCCAACCATTAGCAGAAACATGATAACGATTGGCATGAAAGAGTAGTTCTTCTTCTTTTTATTCTTTTTCCGCTGTTTCTGACTTCTCTTAATACCTTGCTGACTATTTGATTGACCAATTGCAAGGGGCTGTTTTCGTTTTTCTTTATTCTTTGCGTTATACTCTTCTTTTTCACTCTTAGAAAGGCCATTATACCAGTTAATAAATTCCTTATATTCCTTTACGACAACCTTTGTTTCATCAAACATCTTTAACTCACCGTAATGCATCCAAATGACGCGATCACAGATTTTTTCTATTTGACCGATAGAATGACTCACAAAGAAAATTGTTTTCCCCTGTCTCTTGAAATCGGTAATCTTGTTTACACATTTTTGGTAGAAGGTTTGATCACCGACAGATAAAGCTTCATCAATAATCAAAATATCCGGTTCAATATGGACAGAGATGGCAAAGCCTAGACGGGATTTCATTCCGCTGGAATAGCTTTTGACCGGCTGGTCGATAAAATCTCCAATATCGGCAAACTCAACGATTGAATCATAAAGCTCATCAATCTCTTTGGTTGAAAGACCCATCATTAAACACTTTAAATATATATTGTCTTTCCCTGTAAGGGCGTTATTCAAACCAGCTGCAATTGCAATCAAGGACGGTTGGCCATTCATCTTGATTGTACCCTTTGTCGGTGGAATGATCTTTGCCAGTAAATTAGACAATGTCGATTTTCCAGAGCCATTGATACCGACAAAGCCAATGGTCTCCCCTTCATTCACCTCGAAAGATACATTGCGGACCGCATAGAACCCACCCTTGTCAAAGCGGGAAGAAATCATGCTCTTCAATTTATCGGCTTTCGTCTTCGTTAAATAATATTTCTTTGATACATTTTTAAATGATACCTTACTACTCATTGTTCTCTCCTATCTGTTATAGAAAATCAACAAAGCGATCTCTAAATTTCATATGCATCATGGATCCAATCGTCAACAGCAATAAGGTTAGCAGCCAAAAATACAAACCGTATTTCACATCGTTAAAGAACCATGTGTCATAAAGAAATGTATTGCGGAAGCCATCAATAATATAATAGAAAGGATTAAGCTTAACCAACGTGCCAATAGGTCCTTCCAAGTGATCCATAGTCCAAAAGATAGGCGTCAGGAAGAACAATAGTCGTGTAATGGCTTGAAGCATTTGCTGATAATCGCGAACGATAATGCTGATGGTCGAATTAAATAAGCTAAGCGAGAACATGAATGCCACCATACAGAATAGATAATAGAAATACTGTAGCCAATAAAGGGTTGGGTAATAACCATTTAAGAGAAGAACGATAATATAAATGATTATCATGATGAAATAGGTAAATAAATTTGAAACAATCGCTACGGTAGGCAAGGCACTGACAGGGAAGTTCATCTTTGCAACAAGATTAATCCGCTTGTAGATACTGCTTGCTCCCTCAAGCAAGGTCGGGCTGATAAAGAACCAGGGGATAATACCCGCCAGCATCCAGATAATGAATGGATATCCGCCTTCAACATTTGCTCCCTGCTTTAACCCCATACCGAATACAAACCAATACGCAAACACTTGAATCAGAGGATTCAGCCATTGCCACAGAATCCCCAAATAATGAATCTGGTATTGCGATTTCATATCATAAATCGCCAAACGAAAGATCAAAGGCAATGAACTCACTTGCTCTCGAAGAATCTTGAAGCTTTCCTTCATAACATCTAACATCCTCAACAGAAAATTTATGGATATGCACAATTCTTCAGTATTCTAGATTAGTAGTACGATTGCTATTTTAATCAAAAATAAGTAAGCCAGGAATAACTCTTATTTCCTAGCCATGAATTTCCTCATACTATGTAATCCGCTTCTACATATATCCTAGCTGAAAAATATACATGATTCACCACAATTATATATTTTATCAAATATCCTATCATAATTCACCATCAGCCTTTCTTACAATTTATACTCTTTAAGTCAAAAAACTTGGCAGCCTGACAAGAAAACACATATTTTATCTACTAGATAAATCATATATAATAACTATAGGAAAAAAATTCAGAAAATCAGGGGTTGCTATATGAGAGCAGAAAAGAAAAAAACAAAGAAGAAACGCACCTGGGTGAAGGTAACCCTTATTACCTTAGGCATATTACTACTTGCCGCTGGCGTCTATACGTTTATGGTTTATAACTCCTTTAACGATGCAGTAAGCAATATGCATGAGGAGACAAATCGAGAAGTTTCCAGTAAACGGACCGAGAAAGTAAGCCTAAAGAAGAAAACACCTTTTTCCGTCCTCCTGCTAGGAGTTGATGCAAAAAGCGGTAATTCAGGTCGTTCCGATACAATGATTGTATTGACGGTCAACCCAATTCTGGAATCCATTAAAATGGTCAGTATACCAAGGGACACGAGAACTGAAATCGTAGGACGAGGTACAATGGACAAAATCAATCACGCCTTTGCATTTGGCGGTGCAGAAATGGCCATTGACACCGTCGAAAACTTTCTAGACATCCCGATTGATTACTATGTAAAGGTAAATATGGAAGGATTTGCGGATATTGTCGATGCAGTTGGCGGCGTAACAGTTGTGAACGATTTAGACTTCTCCTATGACGGATTCCACTTCGCGAAGGGAACGATTGAGCTCAGCGGAAAAGAGGCTTTAGCCTATTCTCGAATGAGGAAGCAAGACCCACAGGGTGACTTCGGTCGTCAGAAACGCCAACGACAAATTATTCAGGCTGTCATTAAAGAGGGAGCGAGCCTATCCACACTCAGAAATTATGACGATATCTTTGATGCATTAGGTGAGAATGTCAAAACAGACATCAGCTTCTCACAAATGGTTTCCATTCAACAGAATTATAAAGAAGCTGCCAAGTCATTGGAGCAAATCCAGGTAGAAGGCAGCGGTACGAGGATTGATGGAATCTATTATTATGCAGTATCGGATGAGTATAGATCTGAGTTGCAGAATACTCTTAAGAAGCATTTGCAGATTGCGGAATAAACACTTAAAAAAGAAGCCATGTTCATGGCTTCTTTTTCATATTATTTTTCAAAAGTAAAGGAAATAATACTCACTCTCCGAGCCCGTATGTCTGTCTGCGACCATTATATACATACAAACAGGCAAGGAATACATCATGGTTATATTCTTGCTAGTACAAGTTAAGATGTTGCTAGAGATGCTGAGAAATATAATCCTCAATAAAAATGCTGCACCTCCGATTACCAGAGTAAATCTAACAATTGGGAGTACAGTACACCTCATTAGTTTCAGTCCTCCAAAAACTAATAAGCTAGGTTAAAAAACTTTTGGGCAGCTCAAAGAATTAGCTGTGATTTTTCCAACTTTTAACGAAATATTTCTCCAATATACGGTTCCGTTCCTCATTAAATATGGACCAACCTTCATATACTTTCCAGTAAATGGTTTTATCGTGATTGAATAGCTTGTCCATTCCCCATCCTGAATCCCTTTTATATCAGTTATTCGGATGTTTTTGAACCATTTTGCGGCTGATTGGGAATGCTCGTCAGGCTTGTTGAATGTTCTTATAGAAAATATAAAACCATGACTGTCAATAGCAGATGCATTGTCTGTCTTGATATCAAATGATAGTGTGAATTCTTTTACACCATCCGCATTAATTTCAATAGCATTTGACCATAACTGCCTATATAAATCTTTAGACTCATTCTCCTTCGAAATGGTTAGAACAGGCGAATCTTGAACATTCTTGGACAATAGGATATCAAAATCTTTATGCCAATAGGACCAATGGTGACTACCTCTCCGGAAGCTAGCATTGTATACTAAGTTTCTTTCTCCAGCTGCTTGTTGTATTTTTGAGTTCTGTGATTTTAGTGCATCATTTTGCTCTTTTAAGTCAGCCATAATTATGGACACTAATTGATGTGTAAAATCTTGATAAAATTGATTCTCGAAATGAAGATAAAATAAACCCCATAAATGCTTTTGATCTGCAAAATATGTTTTATTGCTAAAATCAATGTATCTGACCTTATAATGATCAATCACATACTTATCAAGTACATCCCACCACTTATTATAAAGGGCTATATCAATGGAATGTTGACCCTCAGTTTTTGAGACTAATTTTTGTTCCCCAGATTCAGAATCTATATATTTGTCTGTAAAACGAGCACAATTTAGAATTACTCTACAACCCGGAACGTAATTTTCCAAAAAATCAAAAAGGAATCTGATACCTTCTTTCCAAAGATTAAGATAGCTATCTGGATCATTAAAGATAGAGAGGTTATTCCCTTCCTGCAAATCTTTATATAAAGAGGTTTTTGAAAATAGCCATCGTTTATTAGTGATATAACTATTTTCTATTTCCCTTGCTCCATAATAGACATCCCCGTAAAAATCAAGGATAAGATAATCAGGTTGATTGATTACCATTGAATCGAGAAAGCTCTTACTAAGTTCTGTCTCAAAGTGCTGCTGATCAAATGGGCTTATCTTGTCAATTAAAGAGCGATTGAACGAAATCGGTTCAGCAGCAAGGGATATCATAGACATTTGATTCTGATGAGTAATAATTGAATAATAATCTTTATATTTTGCTACTATTTGAGAATTAAAGTTATCCCTCGTTGCGCAGCATCCTAGTGTAGCAATCTTAACAGTCATGTATTCATCCCCTTAACCAAATTGGCTTGTATCAATAAATTAAGAACGTTCATTCCTAAAAAATGACTTAAATTTCCATTACTTTTTGTTAGTTAGAAAAATTTCAACTTCGCTTTTTATGTACATAGCTGGTTGATTTCATATGTCCGGTCCAATAATATGTGAATTCTGTATGTTTATTTTAAAATTATTTTCTCTACATATCAATTGTGAAAAAAATTATCTAAGTATTATCTTAGGAATTAAATAATGCAAGTGTCTGTTTGCAATTACTGTGATATAATATGTTAGGTATTTTGTACCGTATCTAACGATACATGCACTAATTATTCTCTATCATAATATTTAATATAGTTGAATCACTAGCTGGTTGATTTTCTAGGCTATCAGATAATTATAAATAGTAGAGGTGTTCTATTGGTGAAAGATTGGAAAGTAAAGAATAGAAATATAACCAGAGCAATAGAAAGACTAGAGTGGAATGAGCATACATTGGTGATTGAAGGATATGCTTATCTGAATGACTCCAACATGGACAGGAAGGATACTATTGAAAAGTATGCTTTTCTTATCAACACTCATACTGGAGAAAAAACAAGTTCTATTAGTCTAAAGAGTATAAAACGTACCGATATTTCCTTTGTATATGGAGAAGAAGGAGATTTTGATTGGTCTGGGTATTCAATATCAATTGATTTTGATGAATTTCAAAAATTAGATTTCCTAGAGGGCTCATATGCTGTAGGAATAGAGTATAGAAAAAACGGAAAAATAATTGAGAAATTTTTAGTTGGAAGCCCAATTGTTGATTCATTGTCTTTTATCCCACGTCAATTCATGAATCGATCTGTCATAAACGCGGATGTCAATGAAGAGTCAGACTTTATTATTGCAATTTTACCTATTCGCGCAGCTATCGAAGATGTAAATTACCTAGCAGGAGATATTCAATTGACCGGTTGGATATCTGGAACAAATAGATATGAAGAGGTCATTCTCCAAAATGACCATACTGAATACATGCTGCCAATCGAGATTAATGAGAATTCTGAAGCTGAGTTCAGTAAGCTTCGCCTATCCATTAGCCCAGATATGCTAGATAAACTTAACGCCAGCAATGAACTGTCTTGTTACTTAAGTGGTCCAGATGGAAAAGTACCATTATTCTATGATAAAGACAGCTTTTTTATAGAGGAAATTAATGGCGCAGAAATAGTAATTATGAACAAAGAAAACGGCGGACTTACAATTGGTCAGTCGAACATACATGTCCCTGTACTATCAGAGATAAGCTGGCGTGAAACGCAGGCAGACATAGGTGTTCGTTACCCATCTTCCGAAGTGAAGAAAGTATCTTCCCTAGTCTTAAAGCATCACTCCTCTAATAAAATGCTAGAATTTGATGTATTTGCTCAGGAAGCAAGTGGAGATTTCTCATTAATACATGCTGTTATTGATTTGCAGAATCAAAAGAATCAGGTTCCTTTAAATATCGGAGAATGGTCAATCTACTTGAAAATTCATTCCAACCTAGACGATTTTGTATTAACACCTTTACTTTATGGGCTAAACAAGCCTGGCACAACTGAAAGCAGCTATTTAAAGTTTGCTATAAGAAAGAACCCAAATGGAACAAGCAAGCTTACAGTTAGTCATTCTACTATTAGACGATTAAACCCTAAAATCAGTGTGATTTTACCTGTCTATAATGTCGAAGAATATCTAGAAGAATGCTTGGAATCCTTAGTAGCTCAATCAATGAAGGACTTTGAAGTAATTATGGTTGATGATGGTTCTTTAGATGGCAGCCGAGATATTATGGCTGAATATAGTAACACTTATCATAACTTCATAGCTATTTACAAAGAAAATGGCGGATTAGGGCATGCCAGAAATTATGGTGTTTCTTATGCGTCAGGGGATTATATTATTTTCATGGACTCTGATGATTATATAGCAGATAAAGCTTATGAATTATTGCTTAATTCCGCTGAAAATTCTGGTTCAGATATAGTCATTGGTAATGTCAGACGTTTTAATTCTACAAGAGAATTTGCATCCGGCTTACACAGAAAGGTATTTAAAGAAACAATCATCGGGACTCACATTACTAAAAATCAAGAATTAATGTACGATACAACAGCATGGAATAAGCTTTACAAGAAAAGCTTCTGGGATGAGCATCAATTTGCTTTTCCAGAAGGAATTCTATACGAAGATATTCCTGTGACAATCCCTGCCCATTTCTTATCAAAGTCTACAGATATATTGTCAGAGGTTATATATTACTGGAGAGCCAGGGACGGTGCGAGCAAATCAATTACCCAGCAACGTGATCAGCTAAAAAACTTTACAGACCGCTTAGCTGTTGTGAAAATGGTGGACAGTTTCTTCAAGGGGCAAGAAATTGACAAAGAGTTAAAAATAGAAAAGGATTATAAGGTTTTAAATGTTGATATCCTGCTTTATTTAAATTCACTCGATGAAGTTGATGAGGAATATAAACAAATATTTATTCAGTCAGTCTCTGATTATCTAGGGAAGGTCGACCCTACAGCGTTAGAACGGTTAAATGCAATCGACCGCTTGAAGTACCACTTAATTAAAGAAAAGAATCTCGAACAGCTACTAGAAGTTCTCCGTTTCCAAAAGGAGGAACTACGTAAAACAAAAATATTCAGGGATCGAGACCGATATTATGGGAATTATCCATTTATGGAAAAACTCCCTAAAAGCATTTTCGATGTAACTGATGAACTTCAAGTACAAAGACAGATTGACCAATTACGCTGGAGACACAATAAGCTAATTATTTCTGGGTATGCTTATATTGATAAGATAGATATGAAACGGAAATCTTCTGTTGAGATGGACGCATACATTCATAATCCTGAGTCAGGTAAAAAGGTTGCTCTGAAGATAGAAAATATTAAAAGGCCTGATGTTACACATAAGAAGGGCATTGATATTAATTCAGCAATCCCATTAAAACGGCTATATAATTACCATTGGTCTGGATTCAATATTACGATTGATTTTGATAATCCTGAAATTGCTGATTTTGGCGAAGGTAGACAGGAAGTCTGGTTAACTTTGAAGGTAGGCACAATCTCTCGTACATTCAGAGTTGGCGGTCCAATTGCTGGCAAAAAGCCGAGACCGGGCATGGGAGTGACAAGCGCACAGAGAATATTCCCGAAATATAATGCCGCTTGGGACCTCGTAATCGAAACAAGCGATGTGTTCTCCATCATTAATACAATTACACAAAGCACTAATAAGCTTCTTATAAATGGGTGGACTGAGCTTCCAGTTGAAGAATCAAAGGTTGTAATGATTGATTGGGCTAGAAATATAAGTAAATCTTATCCGATTCATCCCATGGCAATTAAAGCTGAAGAGGAAAAACAAATCTTTACTAATAGGATGAAGAATGGATTTAGTGCGGAAATTTCATTAAAAGATTTGAACCTTCATAATTCATCCAAAGATTGGTCAGCTTATATGTTCCACGGCAGGAAACGCTACCCGCTGACATTAATGTCAAAAGCGAAAAATATGCCGACATTGATTGTTGGCTCATCAGAAACTCAAATCAACATGAATCCTGCGGGCAATATGAATATAAAGTTTAAAAAAGTCGCTCCTTATGTAAAATCATGTTTATTTGACAATGGAAGATTATTGCTGGAAATCCGGATGCACAAGAGTATGATGAATGAGTTTGATAAGATCAATCAGCAAACTGTTTATCTAGTATCAAGAGGCAGCGGCACAAAACATAATCTGTCTATCTTAAACCAAGAGTCTGATGGGGAATATCACGTTATCAGCTGTGAACTTGATATACTAAGCGGAGGAGTCGCTATCTTAGAACCTGGCAGATGGGATTTATTTATAACCCTAGATGGCAAAAAAGGGGACGCCCAAAAAATTTCAAGAAACAGGGTGGAGGTAAGGAAATCCTTATCATCGCTAAATAAGAGCAAGGTAATCTCTGGATTGAGTATAACTCCTTATATAACTGATAAGGGGAATTTCAGTTTTAAAGTTCTACTTCATTGGAACAAAATTGAACGTGGACCAAGAAGGCAAGAAGTTATCCAGAAAGTACTCTATCCATTATTCAGACTTCTTCCAATGTCTAAAAAGACAGTCATCTTTGAAAGTTATTGGGGAAAATCTTACAGCTGTAATCCGCGTGCCTTATATCAATATATGAGTAAAGAATACAAGGATTATCAATATGTATGGTTCTTCAAAAATGAAAACATTCATGTTGATGGGAATGCAAAAAAAGTACGCATTAACTCTATTAAATATTATTACTATTTGGCAAGAGCCAAATACTTCATCAACAATGCAAACTTCCCTGATGTATATGAAAAGAGACGTGGAGCAGTTGAAGTCCAAACTTTGCATGGGACTCCATTAAAAACTATGGGCTTAGATGTTCCAGGGGAAACGGATACGAAGGAAAAATTAGAGAAATTCTTAAATAGATGCAACCGCTGGGATTATCTAGTTTCTCCAAGCAGCTACGTATCAGATATTTCTAAGAGGGCGTTTAAATTTGATCGTCAATTACTCGAATTTGGTTTCCCACGTAATGATATGTTAAAACGGAATTGGTCTGATGAAGAAATAATGGCCATTAAGAATAAATTTCATATTCCATTAGACAAGAAAATCGTTATGTATGCCCCAACTTGGAGAGTCAAGAAAGGATTCCAGCTTGAATTGAATCTAGATAAAATGCAAGAAGCCTTAGGTGATGAATACGTTGTATTATTAAGGCTCCACTATTTTATTTCTAGTTCAATTAATGTCAATAAGTATAAAGGGTTCGTTTATGATTTATCGAGCCATAATGACATTCAGGAACTCTACCTGCTTGCTGATCTATTGATAACAGATTATTCATCTGTTATGTTTGATTACGCTAATTTAAATCGACCAATTCTTTTCTTCACATACGACTTAGAAGCTTATCGAGATAATCTTCGCGGATTATATATCGATTTTGAAGAAGAAGCTCCAGGACCGCTTTTAAGAGATACCGAAGAAATTATTGATGCAATTAAAAATTTAGATAAAGTACAGGCAGAATATGAAATCAAATTCAAACAGTTTAGAAACAAGTTCTGCCAATTTGATAATGGGAATGCTACACAGCTAGTAGTCGAAAAAATGTTAAATCATAAGAAGGCAATTTAATTATCTAGTAAGCTAAATCATTGAGTGCACCGAAAAGTTAGAGTAAAAGATGAACTGCACTCCAATTGTTAGACACACGTTTAACAATCGGAGATGCAGTTTTTCTATGGCAAAATATACATCAAATGAAAAATTAAAAGTGACACTCTAGATTACAAGCTGATTAGTCTAATGAATATCCAATTTTCCCTAAATCCACTTGTATACAAGTAGGTAATATACATCAATTCAGAGAATCACGTAAATTGCAATGCTCTGCCTCTACATCCGTATGGGCTTGAACGGCACTCTTTATTTATACTTTGCATCCAAGGTATGAATGACCCCAATATCCATTCCTGTTCTTCTAAAAATTACTTCATGATTTCAGCCAGCTGTTTTTACCACCACTTCCATTCTATTTACCACTATCTAAAAAGAATGTTCTTATCTATTCTGTTCACTGTTATTCCTACTAGAGATTGTTAGTCGGTAGCTGTTTGTCACTTTACATGGATCTCTGCGGTCATGAATTCCTAGCCAAAAAAACAGCAATCTTAAAGCTTGCCTAGCCTACAAGGCTATCAAGCCCATCTCTCCAAATAAAGTTCACGTCTCGTCAGGTATACTTATAGCGGCGGCTCAAGAATTGCTGAGTCCCCGAGTCATGACTTTAATTAGTGCTGATAATTTGTCTGTCATTCAGTGGTAAAACATTTGCCATTCATTGGTAAAAACAACAGTGAAAAGTTTATACCTCATCAAAAGATTATAATTTTAAAATAAAATAAGCCTTTATACCTATCATATTTTCATCCTTTTTTATTATCATTAAGAAAGATAGTTCAAAAAGCATAATCAATATTCCTAACAAGGAAAATAAACCAGCCCTTAAGTATGTGAACCATGACAAAAAGTTATAGTGTTAAAAGGAAATTTGATAAATTTGTACTAGACTTCTGAGGATATGCAGAACAATGAAACGGAGCAACGCGAACAACAGGAAATATTCATGAGACTCCGTTCTTTCTATCAAATAGGGATAAAAGCCTTCCTAAGAATATGAGCTTCTCTATCATCCGAAAGTACAGGGCACTCTTGCCTGATATGAAAATCCAATCGCTCAGCTCCGTTTATCGAATCTTTTCACCCCGTTCACATACACCTCCACTCATAAACTTTTATCACTAGATGGAGGTAGGGCGAAACTACGAAATATGGAGGAATCGTTTTATAGAAGATAGAAAGCGACTTTTTATACATAATGAATAAATCTGACGAAACATTTACAAATTAAAACATAATTTGCTATCATTTGGAAAAATGTTAGTAATTACCCTTTATTTATCTATACTATTTCTACTATTATTAAAATTGAATATATATAATGGCATATTTATAACTATCAAACTTAAGTCTGCTGTTACTAGGGAGGAAATTATTATGGCTATGTACCAAACTCCTGAGGAAATGTATAAAAAAAGAAAAATCAAACGTAATATCTTATATGTTTCCCTAATTATATTGGCAATAGGATTGGTATTGGGACTTCAATTCTTACTTTATTCCATGTAATCATTCATTAAATATTATAAAAGATGGCTATCCATCACCTCTTTACGCGGGTGGGATAGCCTATTTTTCATTCATATCTCTACAGCCGTTTCTCCTTGCATACTCCTCTACCAATAAGTTATCACGCACTTAGTGAAGTAAGAGAATGAAGAAATAAGAAACAATCATACATTAATTAATCAATCAATTGATTAATCAAACAGCCGACATTAACTAAGCCAATGCCAAACATTAAAACTATCTGCTTAACGTTGCAGAAATTAAAAAGAAACAACCGTCGTTCATTCAACGGTTGTTTTCCTTTACAATTAGCGCAGCACTCGCGCCACACACAATTATTTCGATACATATCCTTCTGGATTGTTCTTATGCCAATTCCAAGCATCCGAAATGATTTTCTCTAAGGAATCAAACTGCGGTTTCCAACCTAGAACAGTTTGCGCTTTCTCTGATGAAGCGATTAGAACAGCCGGATCTCCCGCTCTTCTCTCTTTCACATCGGCAGGGATTGGATGCTCGGTTACCTTCCTTGCTATATCAATAACCTCTTTAACAGAGTATCCATTCCCATTTCCGAGGTTGAAGATATCGCTAGGATTCCCTTTTCTTAGATACTCTAATGCCAGGTAGTGCGCAGATGCTAAGTCCATTACATGAATGTAATCACGGATACATGTTCCATCCTCTGTTGGGTAGTCATCCCCAAACATGTATACCTTGTCTCTTTGGCCAAGCGGCACCTGTAATACCAATGGAATGAGATGGGTTTCAGGATCATGCATCTCCCCGATTTCTCCACTCTGATGGGCGCCAGCAGCATTGAAGTATCTTAAAGAGACGAATTTCACATCATAGCCTTGGTCAAACCATTTCATCATTTTCTCCATAGCAAGCTTCGTCTCGCCATAGGTATTCGTAGGATTCGTTTCATTGTCTTCCATGATAGGAATTGTCTTAGGCTCCCCATATGTCGCTGCTGTGGAGGAAAAGACGATTTTGTTTACTTGATTCGTTTTCATGACATCCAATAAACACATCATGCCGTAAACATTATTATCATAGTATTCATACGGCTTAGTCATGCTCTCGCCAACTAGAGAGTTAGCAGCAAAGTGAATAACCGCTTCAATATTGTGAGCCTTAAAAACCTTATCTAACGCAGCTTTATCTCTAAGATCAATTTCATAAAAATGCTCGACAGAAACAGCTTCCCTATGGCCACTTTGTAAATTATCGACTACAACAACGTCTTCATTCTGATCCAAAAAATGCTTTACCGTATGAGAGCCAATATAGCCAGCTCCACCTGTAATGAGGATTGACATTCTATCACCTGCTTGTATTATTTTTTCTTCTATTATAATTAAACAACGGTCTAAGAAATTATATCATTTCGTATGCCAGGAGACTATTGGTACTCATAAATTTTACTCAATGCCACTAGCTTAATACCTTTAAAATCTTTTTGATAGAACTCTTGCTTTTGAAAATATACAGAAGGCCTTCGTACAATATGTGCTCCTTCAGCCTTTCGGGAACAGGGATTTTACCTAAGAAAACCGAATCATGCAGGCAGAGCGGGAAGCCCCCTATCCAGGAGCTTCCCGGTCTTCATCACTTCACATCCCCCTTATCTAGAAGTAGCCTTTCACTCAAACATTCTTTCCAGCCTCATGGAACATTCCATGAAACAAGAAAATTCGGGTGGTGACAGGCACCTTCTCTAAGTTTGCATTTCAAATCTCCTCATTCCCTAGGAATGAGCATTGCCACTTAATACCTTCCGTTGAAATTGGTAAAAAATTATGATTTAATTTTTTATAGTGTGTATATTTAATATTTATGGATTTCAGCAAAGTATAAAAAAGAAGGATGATCATGAAGAATGAGTACAAATATTTCCTTTGGATTAATAAAGGGTAATGTACCTTACCTATCAGATGAGTATTACAGCTTTAACGGAACTAAATCACTCATTGCTAGGAAGAAGTTTAATACCAAGTATAATGTTTACAAAAAAAACACTAATGAAAGAATTATATTAACTCAATATAAGCCGATGACAATTGTCCAAACTTTATCATATAAACATAATAATACCCACGAAAATATTGTTCTATATGTAGATACGAACCAAAAGTTATCATATGTAAGAATTAAAAGACCTAAATATGGTGACACACAACAAATAATAGAAAAAGCTGAAAAGACCCCATTTGTCCGGAGCATTACATTTATATTGTTTTCTACGATTTTCTTTCTCGGAGTATTAAGGGTCAGAAACTACACTTATGAAGATGCGCATCTATCTTTTGGGTATGATAAAAGCATATCAAAAAAAATCCACTTCCTGTTCCCAAAAAAAATTAGAGAAAAGTTTGCCCTAAGTACCAATAAGCTATCTCTCCTTGCCCATACATACTGGTGTATAACCCCAGCGAAAAATATCTATGAAGGGTATATCAAAAACAGTGAGATTAATGTCCCTGTCTTCATACAGCTTACACAAGGCAACATGAGCTTTTGGTACCCTTTAAAATCCGATTCTAAGCATATATACAATAAGAAGCACTATATCTTCAGCACAAGATCAACTCGGGTGAGAAAAACGAATAATGAATTATTTATACGTAAATCAATCACCGGTCAATATGTCATTGTTATAACGAGCCTTATGAGCAAATGGATAAACCTTGTAGAGAAAGCTGCCTATTTCATGAGCAAGCTCTCAAAAAATAAAGAAGTCTATGATATTTATTTCGAAAAATTCTCACAAGGAGCCTCGGAATCCGGATTTGAATTGTTTAAATATGCTTTCGAGAATAATAAAAATGCCGTGTATATCCTAGATAGAGACTATCATAAGTTTCAGGAGCTAAAAAATATTTACGGAAATAATCTCGTCGCAAAAAATAGCTTCCGCGCTTTTTACTACATTTTCTTAGCAAGAAGCTTCCAATCCTCCGATCTAGTATCACATATTCAAAGAAGACTATATGATAATGATAGTTTAATAAAAAGGAAAATTCTCGCTTGTAACAAGAAGATTATGTTGCAGCATGGCGTTTGCCTATGTACCAATATCTTCGAAAGAGGATACTTCAATAAAAAGGTCCCAATCACTCCAGACTATCTCTTAGTTAATTCTAAATATGAAAGGGATTTATTTATTCAGAACACAGAATACCATGCAAATGAATTAATGGTTACTGGATTACCAAATCTTGATTTATATGTAAAAGAAAAAAACAATACAAAAAAAGAAATCACATTCCTGCTCACTTGGAGACCTTGGGATATTACAGGCAAAATTGAAGAAGGAAGTTATATTGATAGATATTTATCATTTTTAAAATTAATTCAGACTCATCACTTTTATTCCGATAAGAAAGTAAACATTATATTGCATCCTAAATCAAGGATTATCTTAGAAGAACAGTTCCCTGATATATATAAGGACTTATCAAAGCATCTTTATGACGGGGATATTAAAGAAGCTCTTATAAATAGTAAAGTTGTTATTTCAGACTACTCATCAATTATCTATTATGCTTTCGCAGGCGGAAGTAACATCATTCTTTATTGGCAAGATAAAGAACTGGCTGAGTCTCAATATGGAAGTAAAAATATACTCCAAGAAGAGATTGCGTTTGGGGATATTGTTTATGAATTTAATCATCTCCATACATTCATCGAAAAAAATTATTCTATTAGCCAACCAATAAAATATGTAAACCAATATAATATTTTAGTAAGTGAGACTTCAGGGACTAACACAAAAAACACATATGATTATATAAAATATTACATATTGAAAGACAGCACTGCTAAATTAAATAATCCGGATTCTCAAACGTTCAATTCAGATAACCCTAGTCCTAATCAATTTCAATAATATATAATAATAAAGCTGTTATATCGGTCTTCGTAATGAAGTACTTGTATATAACAGCTTTTTCAATTCATCTAGTATTTTTGGATTCTTACCACATGTTGAAGTGTCATCTAAATACCATAGATAAGCAAGAGTAAATAATTGCTATGCAGATGAGAACTTAGTTACAATGTACCCTTCATTAGGCTATAATTTCAAACTCAACATAAAAAAGCGGAAAGCCCCTATTAGTAGCTTCCCGCTCTTTATATCACTTCACATCATAATACTCACAATACCAATCTGCGAACCTTTGCAGCCCATCCTCAATCGAGGTGCTCGGCTTGAACCCAAACGCTTTCTCAAGCGGTTCTGTATCCGCAAAGGTTGCATACACATCCCCAGGCTGCATCGGAAGGAATTCCTTCTTCGCGACAATCTCGCGGCCTGTCGTCTTGCTCAGCGCCTTCTCAAGCGTCTCGATGAAATACATCAATTGCTCCGGGGTGGAGCTCTCGGTGTTATTCAATGTATGTGGTTTCCCATACCCATTTATCTAAACAACAATTATTTAGATAAATATCCCTTTGGATTGTTCTTATGCCAATTCCAGGCATCCGTGATTTTTTTCTGAAGAATCAAACTGTGGTTTCCACCCTAAAACAGTCTGCGCTTTCTCTGATGAAGCGATTAAAACAGCCGGATCTCCCGCTCTTCTCTCTTTCACATCAGCAAGAATTGGATGCTTCGTTACCTTCCTTGCTACATCAATAACCTCTTTGACAGAGTATACCTGTAGGTTCATCGAGAATGGGGATAATATCTTACTCCTTGGTCCACCTGGAGTAGAGAAAGCACACCTCGCAATCGATCTAGCATTAGAAGCTTTAATCCAAGGATATTCAGCTTACTATACACGTTGTGATGATTTCATTACAACGTGTAAAAAAGCAAATTCTCGTGGAACAACTGGTCGTTTGGTAAACAAACTATCAAACTTTAATGTTCTGATTTTAGATGAGATGAGATACTTCCCAAAAAAGCTTCTACATAAATCAAATCATTTGACTGTAAGGTAATGCAGCTATAAATACGTATGCGGGTAGTTCTTCACCAGTTGATCGATCTTGGATAGCTAGTGTAGAGCCAGCCCAGTCAACCTCCATAATCTCCCCAGGCTTTCTTCGAAGGGGCATGGTCAGTTTAAATTTCTTCGCGTAGTGCCCATATTTCTCTGCGAACGTTCGATAAGCATAAGGGATTTTTCGGGCTTCATGCGCTGGATCACTTCTGAAACGGTATTTCAGTGCTTGAACTAATCGTTCTTTGACTAATGCCGCCAAAGTGTAATTCCGGAATTTTTCGGCAATTAATCACAAAAAACCTCCTGTCTCAAAGTGTCATGCTTATTCGCATGCCTCTTCATTATACAGGAGGTTCATTCATGTTTATGTGAGTGGCTCAATCTTCCTGCACCGAGTGGCTCTATACTCCGCAATCGGTGGCTTAATTTAACGCACTAGTGGCTCATTTTGGATGCAATAATCACTTGACGTCTACAGCATTATGGGGGACGTTAAAAGTAGAGAAGTATTATTTACATAAATACGAGTCTTATGAAGCATTACAGCACGTTGTTGATCAGTATATACAGTTCTACAATACTGAACGTTACCAAGAAAATTAAACGGCTTGAGCCCTTTAGAATACAGGACTCAAGCCGCCTAATGCATTTTTATTATTTACACTGTCTACTTGACAGGGAGCAGTATCACTTGACCGATATTTAACCGGGTTGATAACGACCTCAATAAATGCAGAGGACAAACCAATCAGCTGCTGCAGAATTTCCGCCACCTTCCTAGAAACCCCTGAACTGACATTATAGACACCATTCGTAAGCCGCTAAATCGTGCTCCTTCTTACGATGAGACCGTGGACTTTATAGCCCTTCTCTCTTTACCTTTCGGCAGACCATTGTCAACCACTGTCACTTTACGGGTGAATCTATCTGAATATCCTTTGTCGTCTCTCAACCAGTATTCAAGCGAATAGGTACCTGCTTTATTATCTTCTATTATTTTTCTATAGACCTCACTATCTACTACGAGATAAGATAGGATATCCTTTCCCGTTGCTTTATCAGTAGCCTTTACACCTTCAAAAGGATCAAAGCTTTCTCCCAAACTAATTATCACGTCCTTTAGACCCTCTACTATAGCCTTCCTATGAGTTACCTCTACCCAACGCTCCATTACAGCAGTATTCTGAGCTTCGTCTGTTACTGTATATATTAATACCCAAGAAGATCCTACTGACGTTGTATCAACAAAACCATCAAACTCTAGTTCTATTTTGGAGGTTAAGTCTCCATCGCAATTATCCGTAGCTCTTACCCCCTCCATCGGATCAAAAGTGTCAAACATCTGAAGCATTTTAGTTTCTGCTCCACTAATTACAGGAGCAGTCCTATCTACTACTTTCACTCTTCGATTAGCCGTTGTTAGGTTTCCAGACTTATCTCTGACTGTATAAGTTAGGTGATAAGTACCAGGCTTATTTAAATTTATCTTTCCCTCCACCTTGATATTCGCAGTTAAATTCCCATCTGCTGCATCATTCGCCTTTATACCCGCTAAAGGGTTGAAGGTTCCTCCAGCAGATATGGTAAGGTCAGAAATACCAGTCAAAATTGGACTGACCTTATCGACAACATGTACCTTTCGGATTACAATTGTTTGGTTTCCAGTCTTGTCTTTGACTGTGTATGTAAGTTTGTATGTACCTACTTGTTTTGTTTTTACAGTACCCTTAATTTTCATCAGACTGGTAATCGTACCATCTATGTTATCTGTAGCTTTCACGCCCTTCTTGGGATTAAAGGAATCACCATAATTAATAGTCTTATTACTAGCACCAGTAATTTTTGGTTTTTCTGTATCCTTTTTAACGGTAATAATACGCGTGACTGTTGTCTTATTTTTCGTCTTATCTACTACTGAATATTTGAGCTTATATATGCCGACTTCATTCACATTGAATTTTCCGCTAACCTTTATTTTGCTAGTTATATTCCCGTCAACATTGTCTATAGCCTTCACACTAGTTTTTGGATTGAAGGAATAACCCATATATATCGTTTTATTCAAAGCTCCTGTAATATTGGGCTTGGTTGTATCCTTCTTTACAGTAATGGTTCGAGTGATCTTACTAGTATTTTTCGCCTTATCAGTCACAATATATGTAATTTTGTACTTCCCAACTTTCTTAGTATTCACCTTACCGCTTACTTTAATTTTGGATGTGAGGTTACCAGCTGCATTATCCGTAGCCTTCACACCAGTTTTCGGATTAAAGGAATAACCCATATATATCGTTTTATTTGAAGTTCCGGTGATTTTTGGTTTGGTCGTATCCTTTTTAACAGTAATAACACGCTTTACCGTACAGGTATTCTTAGCACTATCCGTTACTTTATAAGTTAGCGTATACTTACCTAGTTTCTTTGTGTTAACTTTTCCTGATATTTTGATAATACTCGTTATGTTACCGTCTACGTTATCTTTAGCAGTAACCCCTTTTCGTGGGTCAAATGAATGATTTAAATAAGCAACCGAATTAGTAGCACATGAAATAGTCGGTTTAACTTTATCTGTTGCTGCATTAGCTAAGCTAGGGATAAAATAAACTAGAGGCTAATAAACTAAGAATTAAGGCTAAACCAGCTACAATAAAATACCTTTTCTTTTGCACTTTTATAACTTCCTTTCTTTGATAATAGACAATGCCCTGATTCTATTGACAGCAATCGAAAGACATCTTTATCACTGCTATTATTAAATGTACACATAAAGATATTTTAATATAATTACGAAAAAATATAAATATCACCATAATCTAAATAATCTGGTCAAACAGAAATTCTTTTATATTGAAATCTATTACAATATATGATCTTAATTTTGGAGTTCTATGATAACATCACTGCTCTCATGCGGTTACCTGTTACTTTCAGATTTAAAGGAGATTCATATAGTATAAAGGAAGAGAGCAAGCCTGGGATTTACACAGTAGGGTTAAATTCATGACATCATTAAGGAATTTTGAAACCGTTTATATTGGGGATTTTATCACCGTTGTTAACAGCATGCTCCTCCGTCAATCCAAGGTATCACGCGGATCTTCCTCAAAATCATGTTCCAGAGCCCAACCAATCGTCTCTAGAATCTTCTTATTACAATAATCCTTAACCCCCAACAGAAAAAGAGCGGGAAGCCCCCTATCCAGAAGCCCCCCGCTCTTAAATCACTTCACATCATAATATTCACAATACCAATCCGCAAACCTTTGCAGCCCATCCTCAATCGATGTGCTCGGCTTAAAGCCAAACGCCTTCTCAAGCGGTTCTGTATCTGCAAAGGTTGCATACACATCCCCAGGCTGCATCGGAAGGAATTCCTTCTTCGCGACAATCTCACGACCAGCCGCTTTACTTAGCGCCTTCTCAAGCGTCTCGATGAAATACATCAATTGCTCCGGATGGGAGTTCCCGATATTATACACCTTATGCGGCACCCCATGCTCATCCGCTGGCGGCGGCTGATTCAGCATTCTCTCCATCGAACCAACGATATCATCCACATAGGTGAAGTCCCGCTTCATGTCGCCATGATTGAAGATCTTAATCGGCTCGCCGGCAAAGATTTTCTGCGTGAAGCCATAATAGGCCATATCCGGTCGGCCCATCGGACCATAGACAGTAAAGAAGCGCAAGCCCGTTGCTGGGATGTTGTAGAGATGGGAATAGGATCTCGCCAATAATTCATTGCTCTTCTTTGTCGCGGCATATAAGGAAACCGGATCATCTGTCTTATCCTCAACCGAATATGGCGTCTTCCTATTCGCCCCATAGACCGAGCTGCTAGAGGCATACAATAAATGCTCAACCGCGGTATTCCCTTCATCATAAGAATGACGGCAGCACTCGAGAATATTGTAAAAACCAATCAGATTCGAATGGATATAGGCATCTGGATTGGTGATGCTGTACCGAACCCCTGCCTGCGCAGCCAAATTGACAACTATCTCAGGCTGATACTTTTCAAAGACCTCATCCAATGCCTGTTTATCTGAAATATCCACCTTCAAGAAGGTAAACTCATCATAATCAGATAGCAGCTCAAGGCGCTTTTCCTTCAACCGGACATCATAATAGTCATTCATATTATCGATGCCAACAACACGGCATCCTTTTTCCAATAGATTACGAGACAAATAGTACCCGATGAACCCAGCCGCACCGGTAATCAAGTAGGTCTTATTAGGATTTGGCTTTTTGTAGGTCATTCTCCACTAGCTCCTTCGCACGAACTCATTAAGCAGACTTTTCCAGACCAGTCCAAATAATCACCTACACTGGTCTGCTTTATCTCTGCTATATTATAGAAATTCGGTCCGGCGAACTCTATAGACACACTAATCAATTTCCAGCCTATTTCTTATCAAAGAACCTTCTAACTGACTCCACTGTGAACAATTTCATCAAAACTCCAGCATCAAATCAGGCCGCACTGGAGAGATGATGCTCTTAAGGAATTCCATTTCTTCTGATACACATTTGGGAAATTGTATACATTGGCGAGGAGGATGTTGCTGCTATTGTAAAGGGGTATAAAACCATCATGATACAGAGGAAAATACTAAAAGGGATGTAGACTGTACTAATTTGACTGGTTCTTAATAAGAAAAAGTCCATTTCTGAAACCTTAAAGGTTATTGATTGTCTCTCTCCGTCCCCTCATAATAATGAAGCACTGCTCCTATATTAAGAAACCTTAGAGGAACAGAATGGGGATAATAATAGGACATATAGCTACTCCATGGATAATGTTCAGGCTGCTTAACCATTTTCGCGACAACTGGATTTAGATGGATATACCTGCTAACCTCTAACATTCCTTCTTTATCCTCAATCAGTTTGTCATAAAATCGTTTCTCAAAGACATGCCCGTTAAGACGGTATTTGGTATTATAGTAGTTGGCATAGCGCTTATTAATAAGTGCCATGAGCTTTGAAAGCGGTGTATCCTTGCTGCATATTTGTAGATGGTAATGGTTTGTCACAAAGCAATAAGACGCCATTTCAAAAGGATACTTTTCACAAAGTTGTTCGAGAATATGAATAAAGGCTTCAAAATCAGCCGCACTTCGAAAGAGGGGATCTCGACGGTTTCCCCGGCAAACAACATGGTAATAACGGTTAGGAATAAAATTGCGTTTTGCCCTTCCCATTAAGTTTGCCTTGCAATGCTCTGTTGTTTTTGAATGCTCCAACGTCTTAAACGAAAAGCCTCCCAAAGAGCCCCATCCGTAATCTCCTTTTCTCCGGCTAAATCTGAGATGGTTCTCGCAAGGCGAATGATTTTGACTTGAACACGATTGCTCCAATTTTGCTTTGCCGTTATCTTCGTTAACATCTGCTGCTGTTCCATTGTAAGAGGGCTCCTGTCTGTCAGCCATTCCAGCGGAACCTTCGCATTAGATACTTCTGTCTGATAACGATCATACTGGATGCTTCGTGCCTTCTCTACCCTGGCACGAATATCATCAGAGGTTTCCTGCCACTTTACTGGCTGATCGAAATTAATAGACTGTAAAGAGAGCAATATATCCATTCTGTCATAAATAGGTCCAGATAAACGATTGCGATAAGAAAGAATTTGTTTTTCTGAGCACGAGCAGTAGTGATGATTGGAGCCTAAATATCCGCATGGACATGGATTCATGGCACCAATTAATAGAAACGAGGAAGGATAGGTAACAGTAGAATGAACCCTGCTAACGGTTACGGTCCCTCGTTCAAAAGGCTGTCGCAGCATATCTAACGTCTTTTTTGTAAACTCAGCCATTTCATCAAGAAACAAAACACCTCGGTGGGCAAGCGAAATTTCCCCCGGCCTTGGCGTGGAACCACCCCCAATAATCGCAACAGCAGATGCTGAATGATGCGGGTGGCGAAAAGGGACATGAAGGTGTTGTTCTCGTTTCTCTCCCGCTAATTGATAGAGACTCATCACCTCCAGCTGCGCTTTATTGGTCAATGGCGGAAGAATGGATGGAAAGGTTTCAGCAAGCAGGCTTTTCCCACATCCCGGAGGGCCGCTCATTAACACATTATGTTCCCCCGCAGCTGCAATCTCCAGCGCTCGCTTAGCATACTCATGACCAATCACATGACAGAAGTCTTTTGGGTAAGGGGCAACATTCAGATGAAGCGACTCAGCTTGTAACAAGGCTGGTTGAAGCGAAAGACTGCCCTGACCTCCAAGGTGGTTGACAACCTCCTCAATATGCTGAACAACCACGCACTCTTGCCCTTCCAACATATGAACCGGGATAAGAGGATCATGAGGGAAATAGATTTGCTTGATCCCAAGCTTCTTAGCCGAAATAAGAGCCGGCAACAGCCCATCTGCTTTTACTACCGATCCATCAAGTGACAAAGCACCAATAAAAGCTGTATCCTCTGGAATCTCGCACTTGATCACATCGAGTTCCTTTAATGCAGCAATCCCAATGGCTAAATCAAACAGGGGACCATGTTTCTTCTGCTCGGAGGGAGATAAATTAACGACCACCTTCTGGTCCGTCACATCAGCGCTAAAATGACTCAATGCCGCAATCACCCGCTCACGAGACTCTTTCACCGATGCATCCGGCAAACCCACAATAATTATCGACTCCGTTCCAGGCGAGATCCGAACCTCCACCTGCACTCGATATCCCTAAAGCCCCTTAAGACCAATACTGGATACCTTAACCGTCACTAAAAAAACCTCCAAGCTTATTAAATTTTAAACTAAATGGAATGGAAGATTGTTTTACATTGTAGGTAATAATAGAGGAAACAAAATAGAAGAAGTAAATTAAAGATACGAGAAAATGAAAACCAAGGACCGAGGGAGCTACTAAAGATAATCATTCGACAAACTACGCAAACCCCTTCAAAAGTCCCGATTATTTTCTCCAAAAGAAAAAAAGGCCCCATACACAAAAGGAGCCTTCAGTCAAAAATGCCTACCACCCCAACTGTGGAACAACCCGTGAAACAAGAAAAATCGGGTGGTGACAGGCACCTTTTCTTTAGGTAAACTGTTGAATCTTATTTGTTGTTTTCTGTTTATCCTTATTTGTGGAAAACTGTTGAGTCTAGTTTATCGTTTACACCCTTAAACCCTTAAGATCAACACTAGATATCTTAACCGTCACATAAAAACTCCAAGTTATTAAATTTTATTACTGAAGAAATGAAAGAATGATGTAATTTCATAGATAATAATAGAGGAAACAAAGTAGAAGAAAAAAGTTTGAAGACATTGTAAAATAAAAAAAGAATCTACCAAATAGATAAATTTAGCATAAATACCAAAATAATTTTAAAAATCCAAAGATATTTAGACCTAAAAAGAAAAAAGGCTACTCACATAAGAAGCCTGCCCCCCGCCGTACAGCATTCTGTTAAACGGGGGAGTGACAGGTACTCTTTCTAATATTTATTGTAATAACATTATGAAATATTCTTGTAACACAAGAAAAATCGAACCGCAACAGCCACTGATTCCGAACTAGTTTTTCTTTTTAAAGAACTTTACCCTTATATTATTTAAAATAATATTAACATCTTCTATTTTGAAGAATACCGCAATTAATAAGTAAGATATTATACCAATAGTAACACTTACTATTAGCGCAAGTGTGCTTGAGGTAAGTATTGAAAGATATTTATAAATATAATTAGATATAGTAGCCATTAAAAATGACGCAACAACAACTTTTATAAATGATTTTATTATATCCCTCATTCCAAAAGGACCAATTTTTTTTCTTAGGCTATAAAATAATAAAAGCGTACCTAAAATCGCCGATATACTTGATGCAAGAGCAAGTCCAGAGATTCCCATGAATTTTGATAAGATAATATTCAATATTATATTTAATATTACTGCAATAATTGCATTTATAGTGGGTGTTTTACTATCTTGTAATGCATAAAACGTTCTAGATAATATTTCTCTAAGACTTAAACCTATAAGTCCCAATGAGTAAAAAAACAATGCAGAAGTAGTTAAATCAATCGCAGCTTTATCAAACGCTCCCCTTCCGTATAATAATTCTACTATCGGTTGAGCATATACCATCAAACCAAATGTTGCTGGTATAATAAATACATTGATTCCCTTAACAGCGCTGGAAATTGAGTTCTTTAAGTTCCCAATTTCATTTTTTGCAGTAAAACTAGCTATAATAGGATATACAACTGCAATAATTGAAGATGCTAGTATACCTTGTATAAAACCAATTATTCTAGATGAATAATTTATTGCTGATATTCCACCACTAATAATATTGGAAGCTAAAGTCCGATCAACTAAATAATTTATTTGATAAGCAGAGATTCCAATTATAGCTGGAAGTGCAATTGCTGCCATACTTTTTATATTAGCATTATTAATGCTAGGCAATACTCTATATTTATACTTCTTTTTAATTATAAAAGGAAGTATAAATATCAATTGAAAAAGACCAGCAATAACACTACCAACAGCCAATATAGTAATATCAGTTTTTGTACTAATAAACATAAAAATTATAGTAATTATATTTAAAGGAAATCCAACTAGTGCAGGTATTATATAATTTCGCTTAATTTGAAGATAACCACTGAAAATTGAAACCATCCCCGTGAAGTAAATGGTAAAAATACTAATTCTTGTTAGATTGGTGGCGATGTTTAGAGTTTCTCCCTGAAATCCAGATGCAAACATTGTTACAACTGGTTCAGTGAAGATTAATGTCCCTAAAACTACTATGGTAAACAAAATACAAATTACAGTTATAAGGTTACTTGTAAAATTATTTGCAGCTAATTCACCACTTCTATTTTCAATCTTACTGTACATTGGTATATAACCTACTGTTATTCCTGCACCAACAAACCCGAATATTACCATCGGTATAGTTGTTGATATTATATAAGCATCACTGATATTAGAGGCTCCATAAAAATAAGATAAAGCTATCTCCCTACCGAAACCAATTAATCCTGATAGTAAAGTAATCAGCATTAATAATATAGTGGTTTTTTTCATATATATCACCCAATTTGAGAATTCCCCTCAAATGACATCATTTTTATTTAAATGAGTTTTGGAGAGTTTACATAGCTGAATAACTAATTCATTCAACTTTCTTCGTAAGCTAGTTTAAATTTTTTTAGATAATTGATGAGACTTAATAATAGAATCAATTTCCTCACTCAAAACTTCTGCAATTTTTCTATACCCTTCTTCAACTGGATGAAAATGATCGTTACCATATACTAAGCTTCTAGGATATTTTTTTAATATATTATAAATATCAATAAATTTATATCCATGTTCTAATGCTATTTGCTTAATAGTTGAATTGTATAACTCAAATTGCTTGGTGGAACCAGGAAAATATTTGTCATTAATAGTAACAGTTGATATTAATAGTATTTCTCGTCGTTTTCCTTCAGATACTCTTTCTAAAAACTGATTATATATTTCCCTAAATAATTCTAACTCTGTCCAACAATATGTTCCTTCTGTCTTTAATAGGATTTTTTTTATATTATATCTGATATGCGACTCTAATAATTGAAATGTTCCTTTTAACTTTTTTCTAGAGATAAATGCTCTTGGATCTAGCATTCCATTGTTTCTATATCGACGCGGAACAAGATTATATAGGCCAAACTTTTTATTTGTTATTGGTCTAAGAATAGCATCAACATTTCCATAACATACAAAGATAATGTCAGGATTAATTTTATTTATTTCATCAACTAAGCCTAATGCATATTTAATAGTTGTTCCGGTTAGTGCTAAATTTACTATCTCTATATCTTTATAGTCTTGTTGTAATATTTCTGCATAATTATGTTTTTTCTTTCCTATACCCTCACTTATACTATCGCCTAAAATAACAATTTTCATATAATCCCCCTGTTTACAACTATACCTTCGAATAATTTTCCTCATTGATATAACTTACAAAATAAAACGGCCAAATTAGAAAAACAACTAGATATATATCTCTTAAGCATAATTCAAACGTATTAGTCAAAAAGAATAAAAACACAAAGATTCGTAGTTGTTTTGTTGTTTTGAAATAAATCAAAAATAACATTAATACATATACAAAGAAACCTACATATCCAGATTGCACCAATACATATCCAAAACCGTGAATAAATTTAAACTCAATACCAAAATTATCAAAAAAATAATTTATTTCATTACCTATACCCACACCAAAAATTTGAGTAAAACCGTTTAAATATGATAAATAAGTGGATGCAGAATCTGTCCTTGCTGTACCTTCTGATAACTTACTTAGTCCATATTCTACAACTACACTATCCTTCAAAAAATATAAAAAGATCAACCCAAATAGTAAAATAAACGTTAAGTATTTAATTTTACCGTTTTCACTCGGTCTAGATAATTTATAGTATGAATAGTACAACCAAATAACGACTAAAAACACAAGGGCAGCTGTAGATGTTGAAGCCACTAAAGAGATAGAAATAAACAGAGGCATACTATAATTCTTATGTTTATTAAGAAATAAGAAAACACATAGCCCGATACTTGCATAATATGCAAAATGAGAAGGTTCTAGAAAGAGTGAATAAGGTCGATAGATATTACTGTTTCCAAATGATGTAACTATTAAATCCACTTGTGTCGTATTTAACTCTAAGCCCGGGATTCTAAATGTCAAATTTATCCCAAAACCATAATAAGCAATTAGTTGTATCCACAAAAAAGTACAGATGATTATTGTAATTGCTTTAACCAATCTCACGGCTAGATCTTTATTTAAAAAGTATTTAGCTGATAATAAAATTAAAAAGTAAAAAAGCCATTTTACTATTCTTAGCAATGAGTCACCGATAGCAAAATTTATTATACATAACGCTGAAATTGCCGATAAGAAAATGAAAGTAAAAATGATTATTAGCAAATAATATTCTTTTTGGTTAAAATCTAATCTTTGGTTAATAAGAAAGACTAATGAAAAAGACAAAAGAATTAACATTAATAACTCAGCTAAATTCAGGCTCGGAATACCACTAGCATAGATTCTTATTATAGGAAACATTAATAATAATACTGTAAATATACTATTAAAACTTTTTCTGAGAGTCATTATCATTCCCCCATATTTTTTAAATTTATAGAGAGGTTATGAGGGTATAAAATAAAGTAAACTAACTAGTTAATACCTTATTAATGGCGCTGTTCAATAGGCTATAGTAATCTTCCCATTGGTAATCTAACGGTGTCTTTGAGGCATTTTCACTCATTATGGATAATAAATCTCTATTTACTTCTAGTTGACTTAATTTCTCAATAATCTGTTTTGAATTACCAGCTTCTACTATATATCCATTATGGCCATTTACTATTAAATCACTTACACCTGCATTTTTTGTACTAATTACAGGTATACCACTAGCTAAAGCTTCAAGTGCAGCAAAGCCGAATCCATCACATAGAGAAGGAAAAACCATTACATCTGCATTTGATAGATATACTTTCAACTTATCTTTTGTAATGTGACCGGTAAAATTACACTTTTCTTTGTATTTAGTGATATTTACATCTGATCTATCATAATCCCCAATAATATTAAATTGATAATTGTCTGTGCCCAAAACATCAATCGCCTGAAATAAATAAAATATTCCTTTCTTTTGAGTTACATTACCAACAAATATACAATTTAACCTTTTATCTATTGAACTTTTATTTTCTCTTTTAACAATCCTACTGTAGTCAATACCATATTGACAGTTAATAATTTTCGATTCAGATACCCTATCGAACACAAGGGATTTTTTCGTAAAAGTTGATGCGACTAAAAAATAATCAGCTAATTTCATTTCATCTAATGCTGTTTTTATTCTTTGTTTATAAATACTTGTCTGTGTTTCTTCAATTAATTTTATTGATATTTCGGGGTTTAGTTTAATATCATTTTTATAGATTATATCCATGTAATGTGCATTTGGTGCTGACATATCTAGTATTAGTTTAATATTAGCCTTTTTGCTCTTTATATACTCTAGAGCAGTAAGTGCCAATGTATCATATAATATTATTGCATCAATATGATTTTTTATTGCATACTTTGCAACTTTTATATTAAATCTTTTTATAATAAAATTATTGAATTTATCAACAAATCTCCTCTTTTTATCTATTCTTCTTAAAGCTAACAACAATAAACTTTCAAATTCTGAGATTTGCAATACATCATTATCATCTAATCCATCAGTTTTATGAGCAGCAAGTTTTTTATAAAAATTCCCTTTTAAAAACTTCAAAAACAAACGGGTTAAGGAAAATTCTTTATCATAAACTGTTGTGATATATTTAAACAAATTATTATTTTTTTTTAAAGCAATAGCAGTATGAAAGGAATGTTGCATTGCTGGGTGTGCAACAATTACTTTGTAGTTTTTGTTAGTTCGGGAATTGTTTATGTTATTCACTTTTTCTTCCTAACCCCCACTAAATCGAATAAATGTAATACCTGTGCATAAAATATACTCGTATCACTATATTTTCTCTTTAAAAACTTTATGCCAGGAAATGCCACTGCTACTATATCCATTATATTGTCATATAATGCTGATTGAAAAAGTAAAAATTCCATCCTTGTAAATGCCGATGAGTCTTCTTTAAAGAGATCCATTTTTTCTATCTTTCTTCTAATATAATCACCTTTTAGTTTATTGGGTTTTAATTCATTTAAAACACTTTCTGGGATATTAGTATTAAATAAAGACTTTGCAGACTTTAAAGAGAAATACACGGCAGTTTTTGTATTAACTGAATATACTTTCTTTAAGAAATCATCCCAGTTAATATCGTTTTCACTTACAACCCTATCAACATCAAGATGTAATCTAAATCCCGGCTTTCTTATATATGAATGCTTTGCAGTATGAATTGAAACTTGTAGTAGGTTGTCTTCTGGTGATAATATTCTTACATTAGTATTTGGAATTAAGACAGAGCTTTTAATCAGCGTTTCCGCTTTAGGCTCTACAGCTTGATTTATCCATCTACCATCTATAGGCCTCCATGACATTTCAAACCACATATTTTGCCCAGTATTATCATTATAAGAGTATTCTGTACTACCATGCGCAAGTGCGTTGTCGAAATCTTCCTTTTCGTATACACTTCTAAATTTAAAAGCAAAACCCATTTTTTGTGCAATCTCATGAGCTTGTTTCATATCTTCTTTTTTAATAAGCGTATCTATATCACCCATTGGGCTAAGTCCAAAATCATCCAATAAACCTAATGCGATACCAGAGTTCTTCAAGGCAACAATAGGTATATTCGCTTTGTTTAACTCGTCAGACAATTGCTTAAACACACCCATCATCCAACTTATTCTATTCTTTATAGTTAAATACTCACTTTCCCATTTTTTATCTAATTTATGACCAAGAATTTGAACAAGTTCTGGGTACATAATGGATGCTACTTCATTATTATAGGAAACTCTATATAGTTCATCTATATCAATAGATTTTAAAATTTGCGATGCTTCTTTTCTGTCATTATCAGTAATATTTCTACGAATTAATAATGTAATCACACGATGATATGGATTACTCAAAAACTTTTCAAACATGATATCCAACAAACCCTTTCCTATTTACCAATAAACATAAGTAATGAATTAAAATAAGTTTTCAACTCACTAATTCCATAATCCTTTGGCAAATCTATTGTTTCATTTATTCTATAATCGATATCTTCTAATGCTATTAAACTCGCCAAGGATTTCCGGCTGCTTATTTGATGAATGTCATCAAATTTATAAAAATCATTAATATTAGATTCTTGCATCAAATGGAAGATATTGTCGTCCATTCTTGCTCCATTCATCAAAAGAAATCTATCGTACCAAACAGATCTATACTTCGCAGATTCCCAATCAATAATATAAATTTTTTCCGTATTATTTTCAATCCACACATTACCGTGTTGTAAATCTCCATGACTAAGACTAATCGAAATAACACCATCATATTCTAGGCAATTTTCTAGAAGCTTTTTTAGTACATTATCTACAACATCTGTTGGTATCTTACTTTTCAGTTTATTATTCTCCAACTTACTTTTAATTTCCTTTTGTAATCTATTTACATATAAAACGATATGAACATCTTGTCTCGTACTACTTTCAAGCATTCGCATGCATTCTAAAGTATTTTCTAAATATCTTTTATAATCTTTCTCACTTGTGATTCGTGCTAAAGGTGTCCCATCAATAATTTTTTCTCTATACAAATTATCGGTACTGTTTATTATAGGTAGAATAAAATCTTCGTTAACAGTACTTCTTACCTTAATCTCGTTTAAAATTGACTCATTAGAAAACCCATCTTTTACAATAACATCAACAGTATTTGTTTTAAAATTAAATATTCTTATTTTTCTATTACAAGGGTAGACTAAAATATCATTAAAATTTAAACTGTCCACACTACCATCAATATTTATTCCGAATTGAGAAAATAAAACCGGAAATTTAAAACACAGTATCAAATATAATTTAACCATCATCCTCCTAATAATACTTCCTTTTACACTATACTCAGTAAAAAGGTAATTCTTAATTTCCGGAGATGTTCTCTTTGATATAATCGCATTTAAATTAGGGAAGACATATAAATCAGAATGCTTAGTCGCCTTCTTAGTAGATATCGTGAAATTCCTATTTATATATTGTAAAAAATACTTTTCTAACGTTCGTTCATTTATTAGGTAAAAATTCTCCCTTTTTACCATTTGACTTATTTTCATTTTATAGCCCTCATAGTCTCTGTGAATACTTCGTCGATCGACTTTAATGCATTGATTTCATATTGCCATTTATTTTTACTAATTAAATGTTTATAATATCTAATTCTCTCAACTCTTTGTTCTTTGGTTTCTGGCCAAGGCTCATTCTTCAATTCAGATCTCCTCATTGATTCATCTACAGGAATTACATAAACAATAGAACACGTTGGGCGGTAGTATACCTTTGTGAGAATCCTCCAAACAATCCACTTTTCAAAATTAAATTCTTTATATTTCATCTTAAAATCAATATAACTATCCCAGATATATCTATCAGCAATAATTATCTTTTTTTCGTACTTTTCAATAAATCTAAAATAAATCCCATAGTATAAGATAAGATCAATTATAGATAGAAATAAAAGTAATTTTCTTTTTTTATTACTTCTATTAATATTCTCCCTATATAATTCCTTTTCTTCTTCGGTAGCCCCTTTATCACTCCTAATCAAAGTTTTAATCTTTTCAAGTAATGGGGTATATCCACCCCTACTCCAAATTATTATCGTTTTATGTCCCTCATTTGCTAATTCCTTATTCACCTTTTCAATCTGCGTGCTTTTGCCGCTACAGTCTATTCCACTAAAAGCTAACATTACCTCACCTCAATATAACTAACTTCATTTAAATTTTTCATATAGCTTAATATAATCATAAAATCTTTCCCACATATCAAATTCAGCAGCTTTTTTTCTACAAGAATCCTGAATAACTTGCTTTTCTGGTATCTTTTTTATACTATCAATAAGTCTTTCAATACTATTTTTTTGAACTACCATTCCACAACTTGAGTCAATACTTTCAGGGCTTCCACCAGTATCATAAGTAATTACAGGGGTACCACACGCAAGTGCTTCAATATTAGTTGTAGGAAAATTATCTTCAAGAGTTGGGTTTACAAATACATCGGCAGCCGAATATATACTAACTAATTCTTCAACATTATCAGTTCTAGTAATTCCAATGATGTTATCTGGTAGTAATTCTTTCTGTTTAGTGGTGACACCGATAATAACAACTTGGTATTTACTATCCAATTCTTTTGATAATTGTATAAATGTATCCAAACCTTTTCTTCTATCCCATACACTTGCTACCCCTAAGATTAAAAACTTATTCTCTATTTGGTATCTCATTTTAAAATCATTTTTTTTAGGTTTAAAAACATCTAAATTAATACCATTTGGTATTACCTTGACATCATATGACCCAAAATATGAGTCTTTAACTAAACCTGCAAGCCATTTTGAAGGTGTGACAAATGTTATATTCTTATATGACGTGAATAAATCCTTTTTTTTTCTATAGTTTTCTATAGAATTATCAAGTATTAAACTTTCTGGGTATACCCTTTTATTTGGACAGTGGTGACACTCCGATTTCCACCTTTCACAACCAACAAAATCAAAGTAGCCACAATGACCTGTAAAAGGCCAGCAATCATGAAGAGTCCAAATTACTGGCTTTCTTGCCTCCTCTATATATTTAAATAAAACTTCAATGTTCAAATAATAGCCATGGATATTGTGCAAATGAATTATATCTGGATCATATTCTTTCACCTTAGTGACAAATTCTTGGGTTGCTTTAGTAGATGCAAATCCATGCCTATCTAATATCCTAGTTTTTAAAACGTGATGATATAAATCAACCTTATTGCCTATTTTAATTGTATTGACTCCCTTTGGAGCTATACCTCTTCCATAGGCAATACAACCTTCATACCCTCTGTGTTCTAATGTTTTATATAAATCGACAGCAATTCTACCTGTACTTCCTACACCACAAACCGAATTTATTTGTAAAACTTTCATTATTTAGACCACACAACTCTGTTTACATAATCAGTATAAGATAAGATAATACGTAGTATCTTATCTGATACATTAGGCATACTATAATCACCTACAAGTCTCAAAGTATTTTTTCCTTGCTCCTCTAATATCTCTAAGCCTTGTAAAATTCTTTCTTTTGTTAAACCAACCATCATAACAGATGCTTCTTCCATCGCTTCTGGTCTTTCATGAGCTTGCCTAATATTTAATGCTCTAAATCCAAGAATAGATGATTCTTCACTAATAGTCCCACTATCACTAAGTACAGCTTTTGCTTTTGTTTGTAATTTTACATAATCATTAAACCCCAAAGGCTTCATTGTTTTCACTAATGGATTAAACTCTATTCCTCTAGCCGCAATCATTTTTGCAGTCCTAGGATGTGTACTTACAATCACTGGCATATTATATTTTTCAGCAATTTCATTTAAACTATCAACTAAGTCTAAGAAGTTGATTTCCGAGTTTATATTCTCTTCTCTATGAGCTGATACTAAAAAGTAGTTTCCTTCTTTTAAACCCAATCTTTCTAACGCATCTGAATTATCAATATCTTCTTTTCTTGAATTTAACACCTCAAACATCGGGCTACCGGTTTTTATAATTCGGTCCGAAGGAAAACCTTCTCTAAGAAGATATTCTCTAGCTATATCACTATAAGTCAAATTAATATCTGCTGTATGATCAACGATTTTACGATTTGTCTCTTCTGGTACCCTTTGATCGAAACATCTATTTCCTGCTTCCATATGAAAAATTGGAATATGCCTTCTTTTTGCCGCAATTGCGGTCAAGCAGCTATTAGTATCACCTAATACTAATAATGCTTCGGGTTTAACTTCTTCTAAAATAGAGTCTATCTTTATAAGGATATTTCCAATTGTCTCTACTGCCGTTCCCGTTGCTGCATTTAAAAAATAATCCGGTTTTCTCAATTTAAAGTCATTAAAAAACACTTCATTTAGCTCATAATCATAATTTTGACCTGTATGAACTAATACATGATCTATAGCTTCTGACTGTTCTAATTTATTTATAACAGCTGACAATCTAATAATCTCCGGACGTGTTCCTACTACTGTCATAACCTTTAATTTTTTCATCTTTTAAACCTCCACAAAAAATGTATCCGGATTTTCAGGATCAAACCATTCATTAGCCCACATTACGGTTACCATATCAGTTGTTCCTAGATTCTCAATATTATGTGTGTATCCAACTGGAATATCAACCACTTCTAACTTGTTTCCAGAAACAAAATACTCTATTACCTCATCAGTATCAATTTTTCTAAAACGAATAACACCTTCTCCACTTACAACTAGAAATTTTTCATTTTTAGTATGATGCCAGTGGTTACCTTTTGTTATACCAGGTTTAGATATATTAATAGAAACTTGCCCTCGATCAGGAGTTTTAATGAATTCTGTAAAAGAACCTCGATTATCGATATTCATCTTTAAAGGATAGGCAAACTGATCTTCTGGCAAATAGCTTAGATACGTACTATATAATTTTTTTACAAATGAATTCCCTAAATTCGGTACTAGACGTTCATCCCTACTTCTTTTAAATGACTGAATCAGATCAACTATAGTGCCAAGTATTTCTTTATGTTTCACTGGTACTTCATAAAAATGCCCTCTCTTTGTTCCTCCTGTTAATGCATAAATCAACTCATCTACTACATCATCAATATAAACTAATTCTAACTCTACCTTTGGGTTATTAACCGTAATAGGTAAATCGCGTGAAATATTATAACAAAACGTTGCTATTGCACTATTATAATTTGGACGACACCATTTCCCAAAAACATTTGGGAATCGGTATATTTTCACTTCCGTCCCTGTTTCTTTGGCATAATCAAATAATAAATCCTCTCCTGCTTTCTTACTCTCGCCATATGGGTTAGAGAGAGAGGCCTGAATAGAAGATGACATCATAACTGGACATGTATTTTGATACTTTTTTAAAGTATCTAACAATGTAGATGTAAAACCATAATTACCTTCTCTGAATTCTGCAATATCCATTGGTCGATTTACTCCAGCTAAGTGGAAGATAAAATCAGCCTTTTTGCAGTATTCTTCAAATATATGTGACTCAGTATGACGATCCACTTCAAATATATTATGGTATCCACAATTTTTTAATTCGGCGACTAGGTTTTTCCCTATAAAACCTCTAGCACCAGTTACTAGTATATTCATCGTGCTTGCCATTCCTCTAGCTCCTTACGAACATACTCTAATTGCATTAATTTCACCTTAATCTGTTCTATTGATAGACGTTCAGTATTATTTGAGTTATATTCATCCTGAATTGAAAGCTGATGATCTCCTTCAACAAAGTACTTATCATAGTTCAAATCACGGTTATCAGAAGGAACTCGGTAAAATCCCCCCATATCAGTAGAAACAATTTTTTCTTCACGAGTAAGTAATGTCTCGAATGATTTCTCACCGTGTCTAGTGCCAATTACTTTTATCTCATTATCTACTTCGAATAATTCTTTTAATGCCTGTGCTAAGTCGCCAACAGTTGAAGCTGGAGACTTTTGAACCATGATATCTCCTGCCTGAGCATTTTGAAATGCAAAGATAACTAGTTCAACCGCTTCTTCTAAACTCATTAAGAAACGAGTCATAGTCGGATCAGTTACTGTTAAAGGTTGTCCATTTTTAATTTGTTCTATAAATAAAGGGATAACTGAACCGCGCGAAGCCATTACATTGCCATAGCGTGTTCCACAAATTAATGTTTGATCAGGATTTACCGTTTTAGCTTTTGCTACAAACACCTTTTCCATCATGGCTTTCGAAATACCCATTGCATTAATTGGATAGGCAGCTTTATCAGTTGATAGACAAATAACCTTCTTTACTCCACATTCAATAGCTGCTGTAACCACATTATCAGTACCGATAATATTCGTTTTTACTGCTTCCATAGGAAAGAATTCGCAAGATGGTACCTGCTTAAGTGCTGCTGCATGAAAGATGTAGTCTACCCCATACATAGCATTTTTGACACTTGCTAAATCTCTTACATCCCCTATATAGAATTTAAGTTTGTCATTTTTATAAAGTTTCCGCATATCATCTTGTTTTTTCTCATCTCGAGAAAAAATACGAATTTCCTTTATATCAGTATCTAAAAATCTTTTCATAACTGCGTTTCCAAATGAACCTGTACCACCTGTTATTAACAAGGTTTTATTCTTAAACATACACTTACCTCTTTTCAAATCTAATTAAAATGATTCATTATAATTTCATATGAATGTTTACTTGTATAATTATTTTCTAGGTATAATCTTGCGTTAACGCCCATTTGTTTTCTCAAGCATTCATCACAAAGCTGCTGTAACCTTTTATTAAATTCATCAACAGTATCACTCTCACACCAAAATCCAAATCCACCTTCTTCAATAACCTGGCCGATATCAGTATTTTTATCTGTTGCAGCTAATACAGGCATTGATGCTTGCATATATGACAGAAGTCTGGAAGGGAAATTTGGTATAGTGAATCGTTTATCTAAAAAAATCAAACCGACATCACAAGAATTAGCTAAAATTTCATAATCCTGTTTTGGTAATTGAGAAAACAGCTGTGCATTGTTTAGATTTTCACTTTCAAAAAAGACTTTAAGTTTATTAAACTCTGTTCCTGATCCTGCTATAACAAAATAAACCTTATCATTAAGCTTATTAGTTCTTAAACATTCAATTAAGAAATCAATACCTTGTGGCTTTCCAAGGTTTCCGCCGTAAATCAGAACTGTACGGTCAAGTGGTATATTGTATTTATCCTTTATCCTTCGAATTTTTTTTACGTCCTTATTAACGTTTAAAGGTTCGATACTATTAGGGCAAATTTCTACACTGTCCGGGGAAATTTCAGTATTATGTTTTAGTAAAAAATCAACATTTGCCTGTGACATACAACCGATATAGTCTGATATTTTATACAACCTTTTTTCTTTGGATTTAAAGTGCTTATACAAAACACCTTTAACCCCTTTGTTAGAAATCACACCCAAGTCTATTGCATTTTGTGGAAATATATCTTTTAACAATAAATAAGTCTTTGCATTATCTCTTTTTTTCACATATTCTACCGCCTTTTGCAATGTTATAGGCGGTGTAGAATAAATAACTAAGTCAAACTTAACATCAGAAAAATATTCCTTAATCCCTTGTTTAAACTTTGACTCTAGCGTTAGCGTTGAGATACCTTTTTCTATTAGGTTAGTTTTTTGAATATTACCTATCTGTAATTTAAGAATTTTATATTTTTCATTTTCAATTAATTTGGTTGGTTGTTGTTTTCTCTTTTCAGTAGGTGAAATAATATGCACCTTATGATTGCCCCTAATAAACTCTCTCATCAAGTCAGTATATATACCTTTTTCATCCACTGTCGAAAAATCTAATAATGTTAAAAATAAGACGTTCATAGCTACTACTCTCCTATTTGGTTGTTACATTTTGAACTCGTTTATTTTCAAGCTCTTTATTAACAGTGGCTCTTATTATCTATATTTATCGCCCAATTATCAGATCCAACTCATTTAAAGAATGAATAGAAAAATTTTCTCTGATATCATTTAGATAATAACTATCCTTATATACACCTTCTCGATAAATCCTTATTGTGTGAACAGGATATTGAGCTCCTATATGAAAATCCTTTTCTGGATTATCACCAACATATATCATCTCGTTAAATTCGATATTCAGTCGTTCCTTCATCAACTCAAATGCCTTAACATGTGGTTTCCAATATTCTCTTCCCAACTCATCTGTCACTATAATTTCATCAAATAATTCAAATGCTTGTACAGCTTCTAACTTTTGACGTTGGGCGATAGCATAACCATCTGTAATAATCCCTAATTTCAGTCCCTTTTCCTTAAGCATTTCTAAACATGGCAATACATCAATATAAAACTCAATTAGTGGAATATGATTACGGTACTCCTCAACTAGCTCCAATATATCACTTTTAGTATAGGGTTTATTCAAAGTATCAAAAAGCCTATTAAATACGTTCTTTGGACTCTGGCTAAATAATTTTATTAATAGCTCATAAAGGTCAAATTCGTTTTTCTCAAGTTTAGAACTCAATAATTTAGAAATATGTCGATAACCACTTTCAATGTACTTCCTTTCAGATATCAACGTATCATCTAAATCAAAGATAACAGCTTTAATCATTTAACTATCTCCATATCTTCATTTAAACAGATACTACTATCAAATCTTAAAAAAATCAGGCTATCTTTATAATTCTCGTTATATTCTAAGGATTGTCCCATTAATAATCGATACAAACTTTCACAAGAATCAGCACCACTTTGAATACTCATTGGTGCTCCTCCACCAAATCTTGGATTAACCTCTATATATTCTATACCCTTTTTAGTTTTCATAAGTTGCACAGTTATATGTCCGATTGGCTTTAGTTCCTTCATTAATCTAATGACATCCTCAATAACTTCTCTGTCCTTCGTAATCTTGCCCTTAGAGATTTCACCACTCCTAGTAGCCATCCTTAACCTAGGAACAACTGTGATAATATTACTCTGAAAATCAAGGAAAACATCAACTGTGAATTCTTCGCCTTCTATAAAATCCTGTACTATAGGCTCTTCTACGATACTCTTGTAAATATTTAACTCATTAAAATTATTGACTTTGAATGTGTTAATACTGGAGCTACCAGATTTAGGCTTAATAAATACAGGAAACTGGATCTCGCTCAAAAGTTCCTCATCTTTATACATTTTTGGAATTCCAAAATCATTTTCTTCTAAGAATTTTTGTGTATTAATTTTATCTCTACAAATACTGATAACATTAGTATCAGATATTAATACTTTTGCGCTCGTCTTATCTTCAATCAAAGCTTTATTCTCTGCCAACAATAATAAATCAGTATCAATTGTTGGTACTATCAATGAAATATTCTCTTGTATACATGCGTCTATTATTGATTGAATGTAATTTGAATCATCAATTCTTGGAAGTTTATAAGTTCTATCTGCAAAGTATAAAGCTGGGGCTGTGTCGGAACAGTCACCAGCCACAATCTTACTACTTATATTTAATTTTTTTGCAGCACGTTGAAAGCACTGCACTAATTCTACCCGTCTGCCAACACTAAGAATTAGAATATTAATCTCTTTCATTTTTTGCTCTCCACCTTACTTCCCTCAAAATATTCCATTGTTACAGCGGTCTCAGAATTAATACCTTCTCTAACAAAAACCTTTTTTATAGTCATAAAGATAATCTTCCAATCCCCAATGAAGCTAACATTCTCCACATATTCAACATCGAGATTGAACTTATCCTCCCAACTAATCGCATTCCTGCCGTTTGCCTGTGCCAAACCTGATAACCCAGGTCTTACCTCATGACGACGTTTTTGATGTTCATTATAAAGAGGAAGATACTGAACTAATAATGGTCTTGGACCTATAATAGACATATCACCTTTTAGGATATTAACAAGTTCTGGTAGCTCATCAAGCGAAGTGGATCGCAGAAACTTTCCAAACTTAGTTAGGCGAATATCATCAGGGAGCAAAGCGCCGCTCTCATCTTTCTCATCCGTCATTGTCCTAAACTTATACATCTTAAAAATCTTCTCATTAAGTCCTGGTCGTTCTTGTTTAAAAAGTATTGGACTGCCAAGTTTCATTCTTACAAGGATTGCTACTATTATAAACACAGGACTTAGAACAAAAATAGCGATTAAAGAAAGAATGAAATCCATTGGTCTCTTTACATACCTTCTATAAATTCCATCATTTGAAACGTTCATTACCTTTCCCACAACCCCTTAATAATCGTACAAACTCTATTTAAATCCTCATCCGTCATCTTCGTATCAGAAGGCAAACAAACACCGTTCTCAAATAGTTTCTCTGATACATCAGTTCCTACAAAATCATACTTCTCAAAGAACGGTTGCATATGCATCGGCTTCCAAACTGGTCTTGACTCGATATTCTCAGCTTCCAATACTTCAAATATATCAATAGGTCGTACCTTACCAGTCAACGTCATTGAACTTAACCAATAATTTGGGTGGTCCCATTCATTGCTTGGCATAAACTGCACACCTTCAAGTTCACCAAGTTCTCTTTTATAAAATTCATAAATATACCTTTTCTTCTCAACTCTTTGATCTAATACCTTAAGTTGTCCTCTACCAATTCCAGCAACAACATTACTCATCCGATAATTAAACCCTAATTCGCTATGCTGATAATGCCTTGCTTGATCTCTAGATTGAGTAGACCAGAATCTTGCTTTAGCAATTCGTTCTTCATTATTGGAAACAAGCATACCGCCACCAGAAGTTGTGATAATCTTATTCCCATTAAAAGAGAAGATGCCGTAATCACCAAATGTTCCAGTCTGCTTGCCTTTATAATAGGTACCTAAGGATTCAGCAGCATCTTCTATAACTACTACATTATGTTTCTTGCAGATTTCCATAATCTTATCCATATCTGCAGATAATCCATATAAATGAACAACGATTACTGCCTTAACCTCCGGGTACCTTTCAAAAGCCTCTTCTAATGCCTTAGGACACATATTCCAAGTCTTATAATCACTATCGATGAAAACAGGAATCGCATTTTGATAGATAATTGGGTTAGCAGTTGCAGAGAAAGTAAGTGTTGGACAAAAAACAATATCCCCTTCTCCTACACCCGCTGCTTTAAGGGCCAAATGAATGGCGGCTGTACCTGAAGAAAGCGCCGCTGCAGCCTTTGAACCGACCTTTTCGGCCAATTCTCTTTCAAATCCATTTACGTTCTCACCAAGAGGAGCAATCCAATTAGTATCAAAAGCTTCTTGTACATATTGCATTTCATAACCTTCATCACTCATATGAGGTGAAGATAGGAAAATTCTCTCTTTCTCTTTAATCGACTGCATTATAAGACTTCCTTCCATTATTATACTTAGTAAACTAGGACTTAATTGGAATACCTTTCTTTCACATTTCCAATCAACTGCTCACCTACTAAATCAACATATCTAATCCTTACATCTTAACTTCTATCCAACCTATTAAGTTCAAAAAGGAATTGGCTCAGGATTTTAAGGGTTGAGTTTGCAGCTCTTTCAATTAGTGATTAAAAGACTGGTAAACCAGTAAAAGTTGGTGGTGATTTTTTTAAATATCACCACCAAGCTTTCACGTCTAAGGTATTAGTTTTAAGGGTAAGTCCGCTATATTATTGGATTCAGACTCTACATATATATCCCTCCTAACTAACCACCATCGATTGCTTCTCACCAAACTTCATATTAGCAACCCCAACCAACGTCTCTTTCAATTGAACATATTCCATATCAGGTAGAGTCTCAATCACCGCATAAAGCTCACGCTTCTCCATAGGCACAGCCTTCCCAATAAAAATCTTCGGAAACACATGATCCTTCTGCACCTCATTATCATTAAGAAGCTCCTCATACATCTTCTCACCAGGTCTTAGGCCCGAATACTCTATCCCAATCTCATCAACCGTATAACCGGAAAGGGTAATAAGATTCTTCGCCAAATCAACAATCTTAACCGGTTCACCCATATCTAGCACAAAAACTTCTCCGCCACGCGCCAAAGCACCGGCCTGTATCACCAATCGTGACGCTTCCGGAATCGTCATGAAGTATCTCGTAATATCTGGATGTGTAACCGTAATCGGCCCGCCAGCCTGAATCTGTTTCTTAAACAAAGGAATAACACTGCCTCGACTGCCTAGTACGTTTCCGAATCGCACGGCCACAAACCTTGTGTTGCTTTCCTTCGCCAAGTTCTGAATAATCATCTCAGCAAAACGCTTCGTCGCCCCCATCACATTAGGCGGATTCACGGCCTTGTCAGTGGAAATCAACACAAAAGCACCAACACCAAATGTATCTGCTGCTTCTGCGACATTACGCGTACCGAAAATATTATTCTTCACAGCTTCTCTCGGGTTATATTCCATTAATGGAACATGCTTATGGGCTGCCGCGTGATAAACCACATCTGGCTGATATTGCTCCATCACGTTAAATATCCTTGCACGATCCTGGACATCAGCAATCACCGGAATGATTTCAATGCTTTCTCCATATTTCTTACGCAATTCCATATCAATTAAATAAATGCTGTTCTCGCCATGACCTAAAAGAACCAACCGTCCTGGTTTGAAACGGCAAATCTGTCGGCAAATTTCTGATCCGATTGATCCGCCCGCACCTGTGACTAAAATGGTCTTACCTTCCACTTCTTCTGAGATGCTGTCAATGTCGAGCCTATTCGGCTCACGGCCGAGTAAGTCTTCTACTTCTACATCCCTAAACTGAGTGACAGGTACATCGCCGGATATGATTTCATCGATGCGCGGCATGATTTGCACCTTTGCTGCCGTTTTTGAGCATTCCTCGTAAATTCGTTTTACTTCTGCCTTCTTAAGGGACGGAATCGCAATGATGATGGTCTCAATTTCATATAATGCAACAGCAGCAGGAATATAGGTTGTATCGCCCACTACATTAATGCCATGGATTTGCAGCTTCTGTTTATTGCAATCATCATCTATGAAGGCAACAGGCAATAAATCGCCATCCGCTTTATTAAGCAAATGCCTTGCAAGCATCGTTCCAGCCGCTCCGGCTCCGATAATCAAGGTTTTCTTATTATTTTCATGATGATGTCTCAGCACGCGGTCTCTGACCATTCTCCATGAGAAACGGGAACCGCCAATGAATAACACAAGAATCATCGCCGCAATTGCCAATGCTCTGACATAAATGTCCTGAAAAAAGACTAATTGGATAATAGCAGTCGTTATAGTGGTTAATAGCACAGCTTTGACAATCGCGATTAATTCACTGACACTCGCGTATTCCCATACCTTGTGATAGAGCTTATAAATGAGCGCATAAATATGATAGCTGCCTAAGAGGGCAATGGATGTAATAAGCAAGGTCCCCATCTTGAAAATGCTCATATATGGGTGGAGAATTAAATAACTCAAGTAAATAGCCGATATAACGATTACAGAATCAATCAGTATCAAGGCTGTTAGCCGCTTTCGGTATGACACGTATTTATCTCCTCCTACAAATAGAAAAGACCTGGAATAATCCCGGTCTCATTTTTCCTTATTGATATTTGGCGTGCATGTGTAACTTTTCTTCCATAAAACGATAGAGATCATCTCTCAAGCTTGGTTCCTGCAAGGCAAATTCAATCGTCGTTTGAATGAACCCTAGCTTTTCTCCTACATCATAGCGTTTGCCTTCGAAGTCATAGGCAAATACCCGCTGGATTTCATTCAACTTTTGAATGGCATCGGTTAATTGAATCTCACCGCCTGCACCAATTTGCTGCTCCTCTAAAAAGGTGAAGATTTCCGGGCGCAGGACATATCGGCCCATGATGGCCAAATTAGAAGGCGCTGTTCCGAGGGCTGGTTTCTCCACGAATTTATCAACCTGATAACGGCGTCCATTTTGCTCAAGCGGCGCGATGATGCCATACCTATCTGTTTCATCCTCTGGCACATGCTGTACACCAATGACAGAGGAATGCGTTTCTTCATATTGATTCATTAATTGTCGCAGACAAGGCGTTTCTGCTTGAACAATATCATCTCCTAGCAGGACAGCGAACGGTTCATCCCCAATGAAGTTCCGTGCACACCAGATGGCATGGCCCAAACCCTTCGGTTCCTTTTGGCGGATATAATGGATATCAACCTTTGATGGGGCTTGTACTTTCTCGAGGAGATCAAACTTCCCCTTTTCCATCAAGTTATTTTCCAGCTCATACGCATGATCGAAATGGTCCTCGATCGATCGCTTTCCTTTACCAGTGACAATGATAATATCTTCAATTCCTGATTCAATGGCTTCTTCGACGATATATTGGATGGTTGGTTTATCTACAATTGGGAGCATTTCCTTCGGCATCGCCTTCGTTGCCGGCAAAAACCTGGTTCCAAGTCCGGCTGCAGGAATAATCGCTTTCCGTACCTTTTCCATCTCGTCCTCCTGTCCTATCGCGCCTGTTTATTTCTTCCTACTTTAATTTACATATTAAGGGAATGACTTAGGAATATTTAATCAAAATTTCCATTAATAACCGAATTTATTAGACAATTAGATGATGCGTGTTTCATAATCAGAGTATAAGGGTAAATCAGTTATTCACTTAGTAACGAGTAAACCATATATCCTATATTCATAAATAAAAAACATAGGGCATCTAACCCTCCCTCACGCCATCCTATTGACGACACGCATCTAAGGAAGAAAGCTTTCTTCCCACAGCATGGCCGAGTACCACCGTTGATAAAGGTAAGGCGGCATCACCTTATGTACTTGCATCATTTTAAAATAGTCCCAGGAACTTGCGCTGTTTGACCTGTTGCGGCATTTCTCTCATGATGTATTGCCCTTCAACAACTAACCGTGCATTTTCTTCAAAATAATAAAGCTGGTCCAAACCAAATTGCTTCTCCATCTCACTCCTGGCTTCCTTCATCCAAAACTGCCTGGAGGTTACATTATGGGCATCCGAGGCGATAAAATGGACAAGGTTTGCCGCGATTAAATCGACGGATACTTTCTTGATTTTCTTACCGAATTTCCCGGATATACTGCCGCATGTGAGCTGAGCACTGATTCCATTTTGAACGAATTCATAGAGGAGGTTCGGATTCTCGACAATCTCCATATTCCGTTCCGGATGGACCAAGATGGGATGAATCCCCCTTTGCAGCAGCTCAAAGAATAATCGGTTTGCATACCTCGGTATATGATTCGATGGAAATTCGATTAATACATAATTCGTGTCATGAATGGTTTGAATCGTACCAGTCTCCAAGTCTTCTATTAATTCGCCATAGAGACGCACCTCCTGCCCTGCTAGGACAGTCAGCGGAATTTGGTGAATTTCAAGCTGTTTTCTGAAGGCTTGAACCGATTCTTGAATTTGCGCCTTTTCATTCTCGTACGCGCCATTTTTATGATGAGGGGTTGCTATGATTGTCTCAATGCCTTCACTAACGGCAAGTCTAGCCATTTGCAGAGATTCTTCGATTGTTTTGGCCCCGTCATCAAGACCCGGCAATATATGACTATGCAAGTCAATCATTAGCAATCATCCTCACATTTTGTATTTTTTTGCACATATGAAACTATGATACTGGTTTTATTTGGCAAAGTCTAGAAATATACCTATTTTTTTCCGTAATAGTAATAGGTATTATCCTTCATCTTTTTGTTATTAAGAACAGTTCCGATGATTTTCGTCCCTGTATTTGTTAGCAATTCCTTTGTTTTCACGGCATCTTCGATATGTGTACGCCCGCTGCTTACGACAAGAAGGATTCCATCAGAGAGTCTGGCGATAACCTGGGCATCCGTAACAGCCGTAACTGGCGGACTATCAATGATGATGACATCATATTCCTGTTTTGCGTGATCAATGAGCTCCTTCATCGTTCTTGAGGATAATAATTCTGCCGGATTCGGCGGAAGCGGACCGCTCGTCAAGACATGAAGCCCAAGCGGGTTCATCACTTGAACAGCCTTGTCTAAGCTAGTTTGCTTGGTCAATACACTTGTTAGTCCAACCGTATTCATAAACGAGAACGTATAGTGGGATGAAGGCTTTCTAAGGTCGGAATCGATAAACAAGGTCCGTTTGCCTTGCTGTGCGAAGACAACCGCGATATTAGCCGCCGTCGTTGACTTTCCTTCGATTGGACCAGACGATGTAATCAAGATGGTCTGCAATTCCTCATCCACTGCTGAGAACTGGATATTTGTCCGTAATGTACGAAATTGCTCCGAGATTGGTGATTTAGGATCGTAGTACGTGACAAGCTTACGCTTATTATCCTGCCCAATCGCCTTTTTAGATTTATTCCGCGCCAATTGGTTCACCTCTTCCTGATTTCGATGCACGTGCCTTTGCCTCCATATGGGCATTGCTTGACTCAATCTGTCCAATTACGCCGATAACTGGCATCTCTAATATTCTTTCGATATCTTGCTCTGTCTTAATGGTGTTATCCAAATATTCTAGCAAAAACGCTATTCCGACTCCTAGGAATAGTCCGACAACTAAAGCGGCAGCAATGTTCATAAGCGGCTGCGGTTTGATCGGTGATGCCTGGTCGGATACTTCGGCTTTCGCCAGGATGCTGACATTATCGACATTCATGATCTTGGCGATATCCTTTTGGAATGTGTCAGCGACCGTGTTCGCAATCAATGCTGCCATCTCCGGATTTTCATCTGTGACTGACACCTTCACGACCTGTGAGTTTTGCTCGCTGGCAACCGTTATCTTCTCTCCTAAAGCAGCAGGAGACATATCTAATTCTAGCTCGTCGATGACTTTGTCGAGAATCGCCGGGCTCTTCATGATGACGTTATACGTATCAATAAACTGTAGGTTTGCTTGAATTTCATTGGCATTATAAGGAGTTCCTTCATCCTTTGACTGATTAACGAGTAACTGCGTGGATGACTGATAGATTGGTGTTAAAAGAAAAAAGCTTGTAACTCCGCTTACCAGCACCGCGAGGATTGTAATGGTCAAGATGAGCAACGCTCGCTTCTTTAACGTTGTGAACAGATCCTTTAAGCTGATTGTTTCTTCCATATTCCCCTCCAAAAAACTCATAATGATGCTATTATACAACACCATACTCTTATTTTCTCTGTTTTCTGATATTTTTTTGTGCTACTATTAAAATATATCATAAAATTTTAATATTTGTATTCATTTGTAAATATTTGTAATAATAAATTAATTGTTATTTGCGGAAGGTGAATGATGATGAAGTATATTGGCACCATGACGCTACTTGTGTTATGTATTGGCGTTTTAATTGCTGGCCAATTGCATTGGACGAACAAAATTGAGCAAGCCTCTACTGTCAAAGCCACTTCAACGGAAAAGAAATCGTCCTCAAATGAAAAGCTTCCATTTCAGGAGGTACAAGACGTTGAGTTAAAAGAAACGATGGAACTGGCTGCCTGGAATCACGGCTCTGCTCGTGTTCTCATTGCCGGATCTGATTCAATCGGTACAGAGGAAGAAGGCTTAGCAGAACAAGTAAGCAAGAGATTGGAAGAAGCCTACGGTGGTGCCATCACCGTCAAGCATCTAGAGTATGAGGGGAATTCGATTGACTTCTTGGCAGAGAATAAAGTAGAGGATTATGTCGACTTTAAGCCGGATGTGTTCATCTATGAACCGCTCCTCCTTAACAGCAATGGCATAGAGGATGCGGTCATGACGACAAATGAGATGATCGACACGGTACTGGAAGCACTTCAAGCAGAGAATGAAGGTCTGTACACCATCCTCACTCCTCCTAATCCTATTTATGGGGCGACCTATTATCCTCGTGAGGTGGATGACTTGAAGGAGTACGCCGAAAAACAGGCCATCACCTATGTCGACCATTGGAGTGCATGGCCAGATCATCAAGGTGAGGAAGTTAAAGACTACTTGAACGATGCACAAAGCGCGCCGAATGAAGAGGGCGTAAAAATCTGGGCTAATGAGATCCTAAATTTATTTGGATTATAATCAACAGAGGGGAATTTTTGTTTTTTAAACAGGAATTTCCTTTTTTCTGTTCAAACCCTACTCATTCGTCCGATAGGTTAATCGAGGTGAAATGAAAAAATGAACAAACAGCTTTCGAAACTCATCTGTCTCTTGATTCTTATATCCCTTGTCATATCCCTGATTCCTGCATCTAAAGAAGCTTCCGGCTATTCGGCAAAGGTGACGGCGAATATATTGAATGTTCGCTCGAAGGCAGCCATGAATTCATCCATCAAATTCAAACTATCACTGGGAACGGCTGTCACTGTAACGAAAGAGAGCAAGGATTGGTCGTATATTAGCTATGGAAAAAAAAGCGGGTGGGTAGCAAGCCAATATCTTTCCTATACCAAGCCGGCCAGTCTCGGAACATATTATGTCACCGCCTCTAGCTTGAATGTACGAACGAAGGCTTCGACTTCTTCCAAGGTTGTCACCTCCGTGAAGAAAAATGCCTCTCTCACTCTATTGAAAAAAAGCGGCAGCTGGGGACAGGTGAAAGTAAGTAACGGTAAAACCGGATGGGTTTCCTTGAACTATTTAACGACGAAGAAACCAGCTAGCGTCCCGAAAAATCTCGGAACCTACTATGTCACCGCCTCTAGCTTGAATGTGCGAGAGAAAGCGTCGACTTCTTCTAAGATTGTCACCTCTGTAAAGAAAAACGCTTCCGTCACTCTATTGAAGAAAAGCGGCAGCTGGGGACAGGTGAAAGTAAGTAACGGCAAAACAGGCTGGGTTTCCTTGAACTATTTAACGACGAAGAAAGCAGCTAGCGTCTCAAAAAATCTCGGAACCTATTATGTGACGGCTTCTAGCTTGAATGTACGGGCGAAGGCTTCTACTTCTTCTAAGGTTGTCACATCTGTTAAGAAAAACGCCTCCGTCACTCTATTGAAGAAAAGCGGCAACTGGGGGCAGATTAAATTAAGCAACGGCAAAATCGGTTGGGTTTCCTTGAACTATTTAACGACGAAGAAGCCCGTCAGTGCTCAAGCAAATCTTGGAATCTATTATGTCACCGCCTCTAGCTTGAATGTGCGGGCGAAGGCTTCTACTTCTTCTAAAATTGTCACCTCTGTTAAGAAAAACGCTTCTGTCACTCTGTTAAAGAAGAGCGGCAGCTGGGGACAGATTAAATTAAGCAATGGCAAAACTGGATGGGTTTCCTTGAACTATTTAACAACGAAGAAACCCGTCAGTGCTCAAGCAAATCTTGGAATCTATTATGTGACAGCTTCTAGCTTGAATGTGCGGGCGAAGGCTTCTACTTCTTCTAAGATTGTCACCTCTGTTAAGAAAAACGCTTCTGTCACTCTATTAAAGAAGAGCGGCAGCTGGGGACAGATTAAATTAAGCAACGGCAAAACAGGATGGGTTTCCTTGAACTATTTAACAACGAAGAAACCCGTCAGTACTGAAGCAGATCTTGGAACCTATTATGTCACTGCCTCTAGCTTGAATGTACGAGAAAAGGCTTCGACTTCTTCCAAGATTATCACCTCTGTGAATAAAAACTCCTCCGTCACTCTTTTGAAAAGAAGCGGCAGCTGGGGGCAGGTGAAGGTAAGCAACGGCAAAACAGGATGGGTTTCATTGAATTACTTAACGACGAAGAAACCGGCCAGCACCTCTCCCAATCCGGAAGAAGCGTATTACACAGCGGCAAGAGCAACCATCCATAAGGATGCGAGTTCAAAATCCTCCGTCGTCGCCTCTGTCTCTAAAGGAATAAAGGTGCAAATATTGAGCACAAAGAACAGCTTCACGCAGATCAAGCTACCTTCGGGTACGATTGGCTGGTTAGCCTCTCACTTGGTTACGACAAAGACGGTCAAAGGCAAAACCATTGTCATCGACCCCGGGCATGGCGGCCAAGATGCAGGTGCCATTGGAACCCTTCTTAAGACACTGGAAAAGAACATCAACCTGAGTACGGCCAACGAGCTCGCCGCACGACTTCGTCAAGCTGGCGCAAAGGTCGTGATGACTCGCTCAAGCGATACATACCCGACCCTTTTGGAACGTGCAGCAATTAGCAACAAAAATATGGCCGATGCATTTATCAGCATTCATTATAATGCCTCTATCTCATCAAGTGTCCGCGGCATTGAGACATTCTATCATCTCAATCCAAGCCTTGCGAGCTCCCTGCAGCAGGAAATCGCAAAATCTACCGGACTCAGAAATCGCGGCATCAAGAAAAATGGCTTCACTGTGCTCTACCAAAATACCCGTCCAGCCGCCCTTGTTGAGCTTGGTTTCCTGACGAATCCAACCGAGGAGAGAATCATCTCCCAGTCTAGCTACCACGAAAAAGCAGCTCAAGGGATGTTCAATGGGCTAAACGTCTTCTTCAGCAAATAAAAGCCTAGAAAAACAGATGTAAAAACGATCATGTTTTTACATCTGTTTTCTTTATGTATGATAGATTTTCCTCCTCCACCTTCCACTTCTTACCTTCACTTAATTTTCTATTTCCCTACACTGCCTTTTATCCGATAATGTTAATCGAGGTGAATACAACTATATGAAAAAACAGATTTCTATACATATCTGCATCATGATGATTCTGTGCCTTGTCTTTTCACAGTATCCTATTTATACAGAGGCAGCTGGCTATTCATCCAAAGTGACAGCGGACATCCTAAACGTCCGCTCAAAGGCCAATACAACATCCTCAATCAAATTTAAGATCAAAAAAGGAACAACAGTCACAGTCTCAGCTGAGCAAGGCAGCTGGTCTTACATAACCTATGGCAAGCAGAATGGATGGGTATCGAGCAAATACCTCTCATCTAAGACTAATAGTCTCGGAACCTATTATGTAAGCGCCACTAGCTTAAACGTTAGGGAGAAAGCTTCCTCTTCTTCTAAGAATATCGCTTCCGTGAAAAAGAACACCGCTCTCACCTTGCTCAAGAAAAGTGGCTCCTGGGGGCAGGTCAAATTAAGCAATGGGAAGACCGGATGGGTTTCCTTACAGTACTTAACGAAGACGAAGCCTACCACGACAACAACTAATCTCGGCACCTACTATGTAACCGCCACTAACCTGAATGTCCGTGAGAAAGCTTCCTCTTCTTCTAAGAATATCGCTTCCGTGAAAAAGAACACCTCTCTCACCTTGCTCAAAAAAAGTGGCTCCTGGGGACACGTTAAATTGAGTAATGGCAAATCCGGATGGGTTTCCTTGCAGTATTTAACACAGACGAAGCCTGCTGCAACGGCGGCTAATCTTGGTACCTATTATGTCACGGCTCCTACTCTTAATTTGCGTGAGAAAGCTTCGGCTTCTTCCAAGCTCATCACTTCTGTGAAGAAGGACTCAGCTGTCACTCTATTGAAGAAAAGCGGCTCTTGGGGGCAAATTAAATTAAGTAACGGAAAAATCGGATGGGTTTCCTTGCAGTATTTAACAAAGACGAAGCCTACCACGACAACAACTAATCTCGGCACCTACTATGTAACCGCCACTAACCTGAATGTGCATGAGAAAGCCTCCTCTTCTTCCAAGAATATCGCTTCCGTGAAGAAGGATACCTCTCTCACCCTGCTCAAAAAAAGTGGTTCTTGGGGACACGTTAAATTGAGTAATGGCAAAACCGGATGGGTTTCCATGCAGTATTTAACACAGACGAAGCCTGCTGCAGTTGCGACTAATATCGGTACCTATTATGTCACGGCTTCTACTCTTAATTTGCGTGAAAAAGCTTCAGCTTCTTCCAAGCTCATCACTTCTGTGAAGAAGGATTCAGCTGTCACTCTATTGAAGAAAAGCGGCACATGGGGGCAAATTAAATTAAGTAACGGAAAAACCGGGTGGGTTTCCTTGCAGTACTTAACGCAGACGAAGCCTGCTGCAACGGCGGCTAATCTCGGTACCTATTATGTCACGGCTTCCAGCCTTAATTTGCGCGAGAAAGCCTCGGCTTCTTCCAAGCTCATCACTTCTGTGAAGAAGGACTCAGCTGTCACTCTTTTGAAGAAAAGCGGCTCTTGGGCGCAGATTAAATTAAGCAATGGCAAAACTGGGTGGGTTTCCTTGCAGTACTTAACGCAGACGAAGCCTGCTGCAACGGCGACTAATCTTGGAACCTATTATGTCACGGCTTCCAGTCTTAATTTACGTGAAAAAGCTTCGGCTTCTTCCAAGCTCATCACTTCCGTGAAGAAGGACTCAGCTGTCACTCTTTTGAAGAAAAGCGGCACCTGGGGGCAGATTAAATTAAGTAATGGAAAAACCGGTTGGGTTTCCTTGCAGTACTTAACAAAGACGAAGCCGGCCACAACAACAGCTACCCTCGGCACCTACTATGTAACCGCGACTAGCTTGAACGTTCGTGAGAAAGCCTCATCCTCTTCTAAAGCAATCGCTTCCGTGAAGAAGAACACCGCTCTCACCCTGCTCAAGAAAAGCGGCACTTGGGGACAAGTCAAATTAAGCAACGGCACGACCGGTTGGGTTTCCTTGCAATACTTATCGGCTAAGAAGACAGAAAATATTGCCGTACCAACAGAATATGTATATTTAGCCAGCAAAGCATCCATCTATCAAGATGCCAGCACGAAATCTCCCGTATTAGCGTCCGCTTCTAAAGGAGAAAAAGCAGGAAAGCTAAGTGTGAAGAATGGCTTCACACAAGTGAAACTGAACTCTGGCATTATTGGCTGGGTATCCTCTAGCGTACTTACTACGAAGACCGTAAAAGGGAAGACCATTGTCATTGATCCAGGTCATGGTGGCCATGATGCGGGTGCCGTTGGCATACTTCTGGGGACAAAGGAAAAGGACATCGCACTAAGTACGGCAAATCAATTGGCGACCCTGCTCCGCAACGCAGGTGCCAATGTCATTATGACCCGCTCAACAGATGTTTACTTGACTCTTCCCACTCGTGCAAGTATCAGTAACAATAACAAAGCGGATGCCTTTGTCAGCATTCACTACAATGCAACACCTATCGGCAATGCATATGGGATTGAAACCTTTTATTATCACGCCCCGCACACAAGCCTTGCCAGCTCCCTCCAACAAGAAATGATCAAAACAACGGGACTCAGGGATCGCGGCGTGAAGAAGAAAGGATATACGGTCTTATCTCAGAATAATCGCCCAGCTGCTCTCGTGGAGCTAGGATTCCTGTCGACTCCATCTGAGGAAAAGATTATTGCGCAAACCAGCCACCACAGAAAAGCAGCGCAAGGAATCCTCAATGGATTAAACGTCTTTTTCAGTAAATAGCCCTTAAGCCGCCTGAACAGATTAGGCGGCTTTCTTTATGCGTCCAATTTGGACGGAATCCCACTCAAAATCCTCCTCTGTCGAATAAGCTATATGGATTCGCAAAATAAATGGAAGTGGTATGGATGGCCAAGGGTAATCATACTAAAGAGATTATCGGCTCCTGGATGCAGGCAATTGGCAATGCAATCGAGGCCTATGGCTCTACCCCCTCCGTTCCTCTCGACTCAGAAACGCGCGATGATTATAACCGGGTCGGACTGACGATGCAGGCAACCGGGGCTGGACTTGTGGCGGATGGTCAGAGCACGGTTTATTCATATGAATATGCCGGATCAGTCATCACCTCCATCGGTTCTCTTGAGGAGCTCCTGCCATTGATTTGGCGTTTTTCCTCCCTGGAGGCTGATTATGTATTGGAATCAGGGGGCAATATCCTCCAAGGGCTAGGAACAACTCTCTCAGCCTATGATGAAGTCATCAATGGGACACCGTCTGGAGCCTATGAAGGAATCATCGGAAACACACTCCAAACAATCGGCTGCATGATTTCCGTTCTTGGAATCAAGGTGGAGCTGACTGACCAGTACAATGGTCAGTGGATCAACGCCATCGGCTCTTGGGTCCAGACCCTTGGGGCATTCATAGCCGCTATAGGTCAGCAGCTTGAGGAAGAGGAGGAAAGTGGAGTAGGAGATGGAGACGCTGGCGAAAGGCCAACTGAATTTGGGCGATGCAATGCCCCATTCTTCCTAAGATAGGGCATTGCCACCCTATGTCAACCGAAATCTTGGACAAGTTGATTTCACTAAAAAACCCACCCACTTTCCTATGAAGTGAATACACTGTAAAGATAAGCTATTGATGGATATAGAATCTGTTCCATTAGATCAGTATAAAGAAATACTGTGAGGACGAGGATTCAATCGGCGGGAAATTGACATAAGACAAAGAGTCAATGTCTTATCAGCCATCGGACAACAATAAGAAGAATGGCAAGAGCTTACGCCTGGTATTGATGAATAAAGACAGGGGGGATGAGGATGGACAAAGAACATCTGCTCACAGAGTATATAGGGTCCTGGGTGTTAGCGATTGGCGCCAATATCAACGCCGCCGCTTCTACTCCCTCGCCCTTTTTAACAGATGAGCAATTACAAGAAATCAATCTTATCGGATTCGAGCTGCAGGCCCTCGGCTTTGCCATCCAGGTCGATGCCCAAAGTGAGTTAAATCTCGAGTCAGGCGGCAATGCGATTGCCGCCATCGGGATGCTTGAAATCATCTCCTCTATCCTGCTTCCATTCTCAGATGAAACAGACACGAATCTCCTGGTTTCCGGAAACCTCCTTGCCTCACTCGGGGCCTTCATGATCTTCATCGAGGAACGATTTAATGAGCCGCAGGAGCGTGGCAGCAGGCTTGAGGCAATCGGCAATCTCATGCAAGCCATCGGGGCAGGCATTCTGGCAATCGCCTTAAGACTTCAAGGCAACCAAAAGGACGCAGAGAAAAAACAAAGAATAAAGAAAGGCAAGGACGAGAAGGATACCAAACGCACAAATGCCATCACCAATTTAATCGCCTGGTCAAGCTGGCTTGTCGCAGCCGGTACAGTCGTTGCCCTAATCGGAGTCGGAATCCAGCTCTACAACCAATGAGCTGGTTTCTGTTCTAGATGCCCTCACTTATCTAATCAGAAGATAGGTCACTAGCCCAATCAAAAACCATATAGCACTCGAAATAAGGCACCCCGATCTCACTCCTCTTATAAAGGAATCTTTATCTGTTTGAAAGTCCTGCATAATCCTGCTCCTTTTTTATAGCATACTCGCCTTTACCAACTATACTACTTGACCCTAAACAATTATTCCTTCGAATTAACCCATTTGTACGCCTCATTTAATATTTTTTCATCGACATCCCTCACCGATACGCTTCCTTTTTACACCATTCCCTATCGTATCCTAACGCATGCTGTTTAATGATACGCTATCCCCCTCTTTTTGTAGGTATTTGTTTTGTTTCAAGAAAGGGGTTTTACGGTATATAGAGAGTACAAATTTTTAAAAAAGGAGGCGGAACTCATGAAAATCCGCGCAGGCAGCTGGAAGATGCTTTCCAAACAAGAAAAATTATTTATTCTAACGGCCATTAGCAAACGCCGCTCAGCTTGATTCCTTTCATTTCTAAAATCCCCTATAGAAGATGCCCACAACCTTTTTCCCCTTATTTCTCCACGGTAATAGCATTGATTTGAACAACTCGCCGAGGCGGGTGTTTTTTTTATGCTTTTTGTTAATCAAACGATTGATTAAGTCTATAAAGGGTATGAGGACAATAGACTATATAGAAGGAATTAACTGGTCTGGCCAATTTCATTAAAAAATCCAGTGGCTTGTTGATATTAATTGAATTCCAAATCTATTTTCCGATATAGTAAATAAAGAGGAGTCATACGAATTACCTATACCTAAAGGCGGTGAACGGAAATTGAGAAAATCTCCATTGAGGAAACTCCAAATAGGCCTTATAATTGCTTCTATTCTTCTTATCTGTATACCTCTCTATCTGATTAGCCGGCCGCCTGACAAGGATACCCTAATCCATCAGGTGGAGCTAGCATTCAAACAGCAAAACAGCGAAACGCTATCCAAAGTGCTGACCTCCTCAGATCAAAATCTCCAAATTGACGAGAAGGATACGAAAGCACTCATAAACTACCTCCATGAGAATCCTGAATACCTGGAATCACTAATAACCATCCTGCAGGAGCAATCCAGATATTATGATGAGGAAGCTGGCGTCGCGGCAAGCAATACCAAATCCACTGAGAAAATTGAAGGCTTCTTAACCCTTAAAAAGAACCAAAATTTCATCCTGCCAGACACCTACTCCATTGAAATTGACCCTGTCTACCTGACTGTCTGTACAAACACACAGGACGCCGTAATCAAAATCAATGGCCAAAAAGTCACCCATACAAGCCAAAAAGATTGCGATAAAACAGTCGGCCCGCTTCTCCCTGGAGAATACATGGTAGAAGCAACCTCCAAGCAAAAGGACAAAGAAATCAAGAAAACCGAAACCGTCACCCTTTGGAACACCGATCAAGAAATCACCCTTGATCTCCAAGCCGAGGACATTACTCTCCAAACCAATAAAGACAAAAAGTAGCAGCTGATTTTCACAGCTGCTCTTTTTAATGGATATAACCTGAGTATACAATTCATTTTGTATTAAATATTAAATTTCTACATGAAATGAGTAAAAAATCTCACGAAATTGAGGGGAAGAATGCGTATAGTTAAGATGGATATAGGTTTTATTCTATTTAAATACAAATAAAAAACAGAAGACCTGCCCGATCTCCTGCTCTTATACATTTAGAATATAATAACTATTCAGTCTGCAAATATTAAGAATGTCGTACTGTTGTGGTTTTACACTACTGAATTGCCAACGCTTAGCATACGTGGCGGGAATGGAATCGCTTCAGCTACTTCGTTCCCTACATTCAGCATACGTGGCGGGAATGGAATTGCTTCGGCTACTTCGTTCCCTACATTCAACATACGTGGCGGGAATGGAATCGCTTCAGCTACTTCGTTCCCTACATTCAACATACGTGGCGGGAATGGAATCGCTTCAGCTACTTCGTTCCCTACATTCAACATACGTGGCGGGAATGGAATCGCTTCGGCTGTATCAACTGAATTATCTTTAGGAGCAAATGTTAGTATTGAAGCTAAAACTGCTACACCCAAAAGACTAAAGCTTAGAATCTTCATTTTCTTTTTCATTTAAATTCTCCTTTTCATTCTCTAAATCGAGAGTATAATTGGAATATATATTGTATATTTCCATTTAATCACATTATATAAAAACATTGAAATTCAAAAAGCAAGGACTTTTGATTCAAAATATATTAATTCCTACTTAAAACGTAAGCGTATAGACTTAAATATAACTTTAGGCATATTTTCAGAGAGGGAGGTCAGGAATGGATTTTTCTATTATTGGACAAAGGATTAGAGAGCTTAGAAAATCATTAAAACTATCACAGGAAGAATTAGCGGAGGGTATATGTACCCAAGCCCAAATCAGTAAGATAGAAAAAGGCGACGTCTTCCCATATGCAAATACATTATATTTAATATCCCAAAAGCTTGGAGTGGATGTAAACTATTTCTTTGAGATTGGATCTACTCCAAGGATCGATTATGTTAATGAAGTATTTCGGCAACTTAGATTAGCAAGAAGAAGCCTCCAATTTGTCGAGATGGAGCGAATAATTAAGATAGAAGAAAAGAATCCTCTATTTACGCAAAATAACCGACATTACCAAATGATTCTATGGCATAAAGGATTATGTGAACATGCTGTATATAAGAATCCTGATAAAGGCATTAAAATTCTATGGGAAGCAATACAACTTACCCATACAAATAATAAGGTATGGACAGAAAGGGAAATCGAAATTCTCATAGCAGTCGGTTCCATCTATTCAGAAGACGGTAGAACACAAGAGGCTATTGATATTTTTCTCGGAGCTCTTGAAAACTTAGAGCAACTTGTCTTTATTAGTGATAATACTATCTTGCCGAGACTTTATTATAATTTAGCAAGAGTATATAGCATGCTTGAAAACTATGAAGAGTCTAATTACTACTGTCATAAAGGCATTAAGTATTGTTTATCAAAGGACAACCTCTATCCATTAGGGGAATTGCATTATCAAATATGCTACAACTACGAAAGACTTAATCAATTGGAAAATGCGCTGTCTTATTTAAATAAAGCTGTAATCATATTTGAATTAATTGAGGATAAAAACTATTTGTCTATATTAGAGAAAGGCAAGGAAATCCTCTTGGAAGAAATTGAACGACAAAAAAACGATCATCCTATGTGATCGTTTTTGTTTTCGTATTAGAAATTCATGTTTAATTTAGCAGGGCTTGGTTAAAGCCCCTACCGGCTGATTATTTTCAGGAAGGCCAGGATAAAAAAATACATCCTTTAAAAGAGCAAGTTTATTCTATATCCCTATTTAGATATTTCTAGTCCTTCTCCTGCTCCACCAAAGATAGATTGCCACCCCAAACATCCCGCCAACCGTATCAATCATCACATCCTGAAAGAGCGGTGTCCGCTCTCCATTAAAGGATTGGTGCCACTCATCCGAACAGGCATATAGGAATACAAAAAGCATTGTCATGGCCGCAAGCTTCAGCGGCTTCTTCTTCATCCAAAGATGAATAACACTCGCAACGGCAATTGCAAGGACGAAATAAATACTGAAATGGGCTCCCTTCCGAATGAAGAACTCAATCAGGCCAGGAATTCCTTTCGTCTCCACGCTGATGATATGGCCGGCATAAGTAAACTCCACCTTAGAAAGCAGGGACACGATCGGTTCAGGAATCTCCAGCTTTTCGCTGATAAGTGGCTGAATATTTTGCTTTGAATATGGCTGGGATGAGGAATAGAAAATGACCCCGATAATCATTAAGGCAAAGACAATACGTACGATAAGCTTTTTAGTTAAATTATTCATAATGTCTATCCTATAGGAATTTCCTCCTATCGTAAATGAGTTTGTTCCGACATTTACCCATTATTGCCATTTTGATATTAATCAATCGATTGATTAATATCAAAATGGCCGTCATTCAAGTCTAATGACCTGAATGACGGCCTGTATGAATCTATTCCTTCTTGAATGACGCCTTTACTTTGGAACTCTCAAGTAAACCGCTCTTGGTCACCGAGATATAAACACTGCCTGCGTTCTTCCCTAGTTGTTTAACAGAAAGAGTTGTGGATGTTCCGGCTGATTTCTTGGAAACAAGCAGTTTACCGCCACTTGCTTTGGTATAAACCTTAATCGTATCACCTTTTTGAATGCTTTTTACAGTGATGGTATCTGATTTGCCTTTATTATTCTTTATGGTTAATTGACTGGCCTTTAGCGGTGCTGATGGCTCTGCCTTATAGGAGACTCCCACTCTTGAACTTTCAAGCAATCCTGTCTTTGTGACACTTACGTAGACCTTCCCTGCTTTTTGAGTAAGCTGCTTTACAGTCAGATTAAGTGAGGTGCCTGTTGCTTTTTTGCTCACGAGTAATTTGCCACCACTTGCTTTATCATATACCTTAATGTTGTCTCCTTTTTTGATACCGCTCACTGTAATAACATCCTGACTAGTACGGTTATTCGTTATTTTTACTTGTGTTGTTTTCAAGGGAGCTGATGGCTCTGCTTTATAGGAAACTGCCGTTCTCGAACTTTCTAAATAACCGGATTGGGTATTCGTTACATAGATCTTTCCTGCTGTTTGACTTAGCTGCTTTACAGTTAGATTAAGTGAGGTGCCTGTTGCATTTTTGCTCACGAGCAATTTGCCGCCACTTGCTTTGTCGTATACCTTGACGGTGTCTCCTTTTTTGATACCGCTCACTGCAATAACATCCTGACTAGTACGGTTATTCGTTATTTTTACTTGTGTTGTTTTCAAGGGAGCTGATGGCTCTGCTTTATAGGAAACTGCCGTTCTCGAACTTTCTAAATAACCGGATTGGGTATTCGTTACATAGATCTTCCCAGCCTTTTGACCAAGTTGCTTAATAGAAAGAGCTGTGGATGTGCCAGCAGATGTTTGGCTAGCTAATAATTTACCTCCGCTGCTCTTGTCATACACCTTAATTTGATTCCCTTTTTGAATACCACTAACTGTTACCGTATCATTTTTTCCGTAATTATTTTTTACGGTGATTTTGCTGGTAGAGAGAGTTGGTGTTATGGTTTGGATTTTTAAATTGTAAGCGGTATGTGCTCTACCATCAATCCTCACATAGTAAGTGTCTGGCACTAGCTCCATTGTTTTGGTTGCAGTACCGGATACCGTATCAGATGGGAATAAATAATTCAGTTCTTTTTCACCATTTTCCACTGATAAATAGTCGACTGTATTACTCACACTGAACTTTAATTTTTCCTTCTTTGTCAATGTAAATGTATACACATCATTATCATATCGGCTGGAATTAAATCCTTGATAATTTGAATTAAGTTTAATAGGATCCGCTTCTGCCTTCTTATCATTTGATTCCGTCTCATAATTAGTGCCCGGTGTGAAATTCAGCTCTAATTGATAAGAAATTAGTTCATTGGAATCAGAATTATTTGAAACGCTCATATAATACGTTCCAGCTGGCAATCCAATCTCCATGTTGGTTGTCCCACTTTTTAGTGGATTAGTGAATAAATAATCATAATCATCCTCATCCACATTCGTTAATCCAAGATAAAGTTCCCCTTGCTTGGAATTGCTCAATTTAACCGTTACTTTGCCTGGCTTCGTCAGGATAAATTTATAATGGTCGCTATAGTCACTATTTTCTTTTAAATAGCCACTCGTTATCGTATTTAGATTTAGTTGTTGAGAACTGACAATAGTATCATTCGGTTCTTTCTCTAAATTAGCCTTTGCCTTAAAATCTAACTGAATATCATACTTAAAGGGCTCTTCATATGCTTCAATCACAATATAGATAACTTTCCCCTTTGCTAAACCCATCGATGTCTTCACAGTTCCTGTTCCATCATCTGATTCCAAGATAGCTATAATGTGCTCAAAATCCTCATCCCATACATATATTTCGGATGACTCCGGCATATTTGACACAGAAATGGTAAGCTCCCCATTGTCAGGTATCGTAGCCTTGTAATAACGTGAACCATAATCCTCGAGATTACCTTCTATCTTGGTGGGTAACGTTAATGGGATTGCTTTGCCCTTTGTTTCACCGTTATCTGTTGCTGCCTCTCCAATATTATTGTTATATGCGGGATTAATCATCGACAATAATAAAACTACCCCTAAAAAAGCCATGAAAATTTTCCTCATGAATATCCTCCTATAAATAATTATGAAATCATTACAAATATATCATAATAGTGTAATTATAGTCATATTTAACCATACAGGCGATTTACTAAATGAAAAAAGACCAAATCCAGAGCCTTGCGCTGAATTTGGTCTTTCGTTCTGTTATATAGTTTATGCCATTGCGGCAATACGGTTGTTCTCTCGATATCGGATGTTGTGGATTCCGATGACGTTCAGGAATTTCTTGATTTCGTTCATAGCGGCTGGTTTATGTCCTTCCATGACGACAAGGTCAGTGACAAAGGCAATCTTAGGATAATGACGCTTACGCTTCTTCGGATTCAAAATGGGCTCTTCTTCAATTAATTGAGCATCCATCTCCTCCTCACAGGTTAGGATGACGGCTTCCCCTATCTTCATATCCGCTTGATCAAAAAAGAACGAGAATTCAATTGAACATTCACCATCAATAAACTTTGGCAATACTCTTACATTCAATTCCATTGATGCCCAGCCTCCTTCATTTCCTATTTGTAACCAGTCTAACAGGATTAGCAAGTAGGTGGTCAGGCCAGTATGCCAGGAAATCCGATGTTTTTTTGCATATTCATACAGGATTACTCATGTTTTCATCCTTTTTTATAACTCGAGGAATATTCCTATATGAATATTTTATACTTTCTCTATTGTACCTATTTACGGTTTAATAATCTAGATGTTTTTGTAATATTTTTGAAACTTTTTTTAAATCAGCATCATCAATGACCTCATAATAGACGCCATTAATTTTCTTTGCAGACCCTTGCATATTTATGCTGTCTATATGATCAAGGGCATCGCGATAGTTTTGCTTAATTTGAAACATTTCCTTGATAGTGAAGTTCGTCTTCACATTATTCATGAGGGCGGTCGCGATTTTATCATAGTGGGTCAGCGATTGCAGGTCCGCTCCTGTGCGGATGACTTCCTCAATGACTTTGCGCTGGCGCTCCTGCCGCTCCTCCTCACCATTCTCTCCGAGCGTCCGCATGCGAATATAGGCAAGCGCCTGCTTCCCATTCAGGCTGATTCTCCCGGTCGGGAAATGATAGCCCTCATAGGAGAAGGCTTTCTTATTCTCCATCGTTATGCCGCCCATCGCATCCACGACCTCCTCTACTCCCTCCATATTAATCTTGACGAAATAATCAATCGGAATCTTCATGAACCCTTCCACCGTCTCCATCATCAGCTCCACTCCTCCTGTCTTGTAGGCATGATTGAGTTTATCAGGCTGGTCTTGCCCTGGAATGTTAACACGCGTTTCTCGCGGAATATGGAGAAGCTTGATTGACTGGAGCGTTGGGTTGACGGTCAGCACCATGATTGTTCCGGCGCTTCTTCGCACCTCCCCGTCATCATCTACACCGAGCAGGAGGACGGAGAATGGATCCCTGTCCTCTAATTGGAGCATCTTATCTCGAAGATCTGATTGCCTTTGTGCAAGAGGGTCCGATATGGATTGATAGGCCTTGTAAATTGGGATGAAGAGGATCGTCGCGATAAGGATAATAAGAGCGGTGATCCAAATCCATTTATGCTTCATGCTATCCTCACTTAATCGTTTTATTCTCTAGTGTTTTGCCATAAGCTATCTTTTCATACGTTTTTTTCAAGATGTTTGTTACAATTAAGAGTAAACTTGGTTACACTGTCGGGTAAGGAGAATGATGTATGCATGATGCACTAAATTTCTATGGCGAACGCATAGCCGGCGTGCTTTCACCAAAGTCTAATAATGATGTTAATGTCGTAACGAAAGGCCTCGTCCTTTACCGGCAAGGAATGGTGACGAAGCTTACTATAGATGAAGAATTAATCCATGGGGTCGTACAGGATGTGATGAAGGTCGATGTGACGCTTGATTTGACGTTCCCAAGCAATAGCTCCTGTTCATGCCCGGCGATTGACCTATGCCGCCACCAGCTGGCTGTATTTTTTGCGGCCTATAGCAAGAGCGCGAGTGTTTCCGATTGGGTCGATGACTGGAAGCATAAGAATGATGCTATGTATAAGCTGAAGAAATCGCTTGAGTCCGGTCCTGTCTTCAAGGGTACGGAATCAAAGCCCGTGCAGCAAAAGGTGAAACCAGATCATAACTATGCTTCCTGGAGAGCTTTTTTTGCAAATGTCGCACGCGAGGAGCTGACCCTGCCCCCTTATTTCATGATGGGCACTCACCGCATTGCCTCCTCTTATCAGCGCGCCATCCAGCGAAGCGAGCCGGATAATCGGCAGTGGGTTCCACTTTACCGGAGCATGGCCTATTTCCATGGGATTCGTTTTTTATTTGACCAGGATTCCGAATCGCTCGATCATTTCCGGAAAGAGATGCTCCAACAATCCGTGCATGAGCTTTATTTAGCGATCATTGATGAGATGAGCCGCTTTGAAACGTCTATCCGCCCGTTTGATTCAGAGGAGTTCATTGGGGCTTTCTTAGAGGAGACGCAAGGCCTCCTCTATACGGATTCCTTCGTCTTTTATCGCTGGCAGCTTTATGGACTCATTTGGTCAGCGAGCCTGTCCTCCAAGGAGGAACGTGCGGCAGAGCGGTCTCGGCTCGAAAGCCTTGTTACTTCCCTGCCCGAGGCAGATGCAGAGCTTGGACAGATGATGATCGTTCATTTGCTGATGCTTGAGCAGGAGGATGAGGCAGCGCTCGCGATTATCCAGCTTCTTGGACCGGCAGCCTGCTTCTACCTCACCTTTATGCTCGAGGATATGAATATGCTGAAGCAGCATGCTCGTATGATTCCATTTGTTGAATTTTACACAAAGAACATAAAGGCATATTTGCTTCACTACCATTCACAGGAGTATAAGCGCACGAATTACTTGTATAATGCCCTGCAAATCATCCGCCCGTTCAGCTCGGCAACAAAGCGCTTTGACCTGCTTGAGCGCATGCTTCGGGAGACGATTCCCTATTCCCTTATTCCGTACTCCCATTATTTATATGAGAAGAAGGAGTACAAGAAATGGGTTGAGCTGCAGGTGGCTGAGCGTGTGAATGTACTGGCCGAGTGGCCGCAGCAGGCGAAGGAAATTCAAAAAGAGAAGCCTGAGGTGCTGCTCCCGCTTTACCATCAGCAGGTCATCCAGCTGATTGGCGGCAAGAATCGCGCTGCCTATCGGGATGCGGTCCGCTATTTGAAAAAGCTCCGGACGATATACAAAAAGTTAAAACAAGTACCTGCGTGGGAATCCTATATTGCTTATTTGAGTGATACCTATAAACGATTGCGTGCATTCCAGGAAGAATTGAGGAAGGGAAAGTTAATTGATGCAGCTGATTGATACACTTTACATCCAAATTGAATTACTCGAAGACGGACGCATTTTTGTTTATGGAACAGATGAGGGTGAGGAGGTTCAGGCGGAGTTCTGGGCACCGAGCTTCTTTCTCTGGGATGAGGATAGCTACTACGGAACTAAGCTTGAGATTACCCGGCTTGACGGCAAGAGCGGCATCATCCTCTCCGCCTATGATTGGATGAAGGTCCTTTCAAAGGAGCCGTTCAACAGCTTCATTCAATGGTCCTGGTCCAATTGGGCCTCCATCAGCCTCTCTCTTGCCCAAGGCTTATTTGAAGCCGTTGAGAACGGCACGGTCATGCCAAACTTCAAAGAGATGAAGGAGGGTGCCCTCACCTTCCCGCTCCCGCAGGAGATTATCGATGATTTCCATGATACGTTCTGGGAACAGGAGATGGTGAAGCATATCGCCAGCGGGGAAACCGTCCAGATGACGGTGCGTGAGTATGCGAGCGAATGGCTCAATGAAGCCATCAAGGACCGCCCTGGTGAGCACCGTGTGCGCGACCTCGTGAATATATTTGCCGAGAAGGGCTTGTCCATTAAGTCACTCAGCCGCTTCTTCGATGAGAATCGATGGAATGAGTGGACTGGCATGAATGATAACGGCCTGCTTTTCACCCTCGGCCTCCGTTTAAGCGAGCCGGATTTCGCCGCTGGTGATGAGGTCGACCAATGGAAGCTTGAGCCCTTCCTGCGCAGCAAGAAGAAAACCGATCAATTCTTCCTCTGGTCTGAGCGCGAGAAGATTCCATTCTCCTGGAAGAAGCAGCTGGATACGGCTGAAGAGGAGCTCAACCGCTGGAAGGAATTATTCCCGTGGATGGAGGATATCATTACGGAGGACCAGGCTTGGGACTTCCTGACCGATGCCTCCGAGGTGCTCCATATGCTTGGTGCGGAGATTCTGCTGCCATCCTGGTGGCAGGCGATCAAGGACGCGAAGGTGACCATGCGGGCGAAGGTAAAGAACTCAAGCGGACGCCGCAAATCCTTCGTCGGCATCAATGCCCTGCTTGATTATAATTGGCGTTTCTCCGTTAATGGTGCGAATGTATCAGAGGAAGAATTCAATAAGCTCGTCGAAGAAAAGCGCCGACTCATGTACATTCAAGGGCGCTGGGTACGCCTGGACCCTGCGTTCATGAGACGAATGCAGGAGCTGAAGCGCGAGGCCGATGAGCGTGGCCTTCGCATTATGGACCTCCTTAATCAGGAACTGACCCAGGAGGATGACGAGGAAGCGGTGGATGAGGATCAATATGCCCGCATCCAGTTTGAATTGAACAATGATTTGAAGCGGTTCATGACGAAGATTCGTTCCCTAGCGGATATCCCGCTGATCGATGTGCCGGATACATTCCATGGTTCGTTAAGACCATACCAACAGCAAGGGATGAGCTGGCTATTATTCCTGCGTGAATACGGCTTCGGCGCATGCCTGGCCGATGACATGGGACTCGGAAAGACGATTCAGCTGATCAGCTACATGCTCGCTGTCAGGGAAAAGAACGGCCCTGCCTCCTCTCCTGCCCTGATTGTCTGCCCGACCTCGGTGCTCGGCAACTGGCAAAAGGAGCTTGAGCGCTTCGCCCCTGACTTCAAGGTTCACCTTCATTACGGCTCAGGTCGGAAGAAGGGCGAGGCATTCACCACAGCCTTCGCCGGCACGGATGTCGTACTCACCAGCTACGGCCTTCTCCATCAGGACGAGGAGGAATTCCTCTCCATCACATGGGATGCAGTCGTGCTTGATGAGGCACAGAATATCAAGAACTCGCATACGAAGCAATCCCGCTCCGCGCGCAAGCTGCAGGGCCGTCAGCATATCGCCCTCACCGGCACGCCCATGGAAAACCGCCTGAGTGAGCTTTGGTCGATCTTCGATTTCATCAATAAAGGGTATCTCGGCTCTCAGGCTCATTTTGATAAACATTTTGCAGCTCCGATTGAAAAGGACGGCGACAAGAAGAAAATTGCCTCCTTGCAGAAGCTGATTCAGCCCTTCCTGCTTCGCCGTACGAAGAAGGATGAGGAAGTGGCCCTCAACCTGCCGGATAAGCTTGAGCAGAAGGAATTCATCAGCCTCACTACCGAGCAGGCCGCCCTATATGAGCAGCTGGTGAAGGATACGCTTGAGAAAATTGAGCAATTGAGCGGATTTGAGCGTAAGGGGCTGATTCTACAGATGCTTACCAAACTGAAGCAGATCTGCGACCATCCGGCCCTCTACTTGAAGGAAGAGACGCCGACTCATATACTCCACCGCTCGGGCAAAATGGAGAAGCTGATTGAGCTCCTCGATGCCGTGTATGAGCAGAACGAGAGTGCTCTCGTCTTTACGCAATACATCGAGATGGGCAATATGATCAAGCATATCGCCGAGCGCCGCTACGGCCAAAAGGTGCCATTCCTGAACGGCTCAGCCGGCAAGAAGCAGCGCGATGATATGGTCACCGCCTTCCAGGAGGGCAAGTACCCGATTCTCCTCCTTTCATTGAAGGCTGGAGGTACCGGGCTGAATCTCACTGCAGCGAACCATGTCATCCATTATGACCGCTGGTGGAACCCAGCCGTTGAGAACCAGGCGACCGACCGCGCCTACCGAATCGGCCAGACACGCTTCGTGCATGTCCACAAGATGGTCGCCTCCGGCACGCTCGAGGAGAAAATCGATGCGATGCTAGAGAAGAAGCAGACCTTGAATGATGAGATTGTCCAAAGTGATAACTGGATTACCGAATTGTCTGGTGATGAGCTGAAGGAATTGCTCGTGCTGGATTTATAGAATGGATATTGGAGCCCGGACTTTGTACCGGGCTCTTTTTTAAGGGGGATTAGGGAGATGGATGTTGTGTTGGCATTATTGGTTTTTACGGTGCCCATTTGGGCTGTTGTGCTTTGCGTAAACTTTGTGGCAATTCTTCAGAAGCTGAAATATGAGGAGGATCATCCTCAGAATACGTTTTGGTTTACAGTATCTGGGGCGATGCTGATGTGTTTATTATTTTTCGTATTGATTTCATTAAAGTAGGCTGAACCTTTTATGGTCCAGCCTACTTCTTTGTGCTTAGCTATGTTTTATTCTGCTGCACGCTTAAGCGAAAGGTCATATTTATATACTTCCTCTGGACTTGAGAGTTTATATCCTAAGGACGGGCTGAAATCGATGAATAATTCGTTATGCAAATAGGCTTTGCTCTTATCTGATACATAGAAGGGAATCCCTTCAACCTCATAAGCATCATCCCCCTCCTGCTTTTGGTCAATCGATAATTGATAATCAGCAAAAAGAGAACAGCTGCCTACATAGCTTGATCCAATGCGAATCCCTTCTTCCGCATCCAACGATAGCCCTTTCAATTGCTGTAAAGCAGCAGGTCTGATTGTGATAGATAGGTCCATGTTTATTCGCACTCCTTTCCGTATCTCGAATTAAATACAATACCCTCTCATCACCAATCAGAAACCTACCTTTTACAAAAAACACCAAATATCCGTATAACACCCTAAATAAATTCACTTTTCGCCACTATAATTGTAAATTTTTGTCTAAAATACTCAGGAGGTACTAATGAATAATGGCCCCCGGACTGGCATATAAATAGAAAAAACGATGCCATACAACCAGACGAATCTTTGACAGGAGCTGTTTTATTACATGATAGTAAACGAAGGAATGGCTAGACCAGAGGGGTCGCTCATACAAGTACAAAGGAAACTAGCAAAAACCATGGTTCGAAATCATACGAATATGATTTCTGACTTCCAGCTCAAACAAATTCTGCGCCTTCTGCACGATGACTATCAATACCTCGGAATGACCATCTCAATTTATGATACACCCGACCAAGTAAAATCTGACCACGAAAATCACGGACAACGCTATATAGATGACTGGTGCTACAAAGATGCCTTGAATGGAACTCTAGGCGGCTATCATAAGCTTGGCAACATCGCCCTCTTTCCCTTCAACCATATCGTCAAAAATCCAGCCTATCGCAAAGGACTCATGCAGCTGTTTTTGATCCAAGACCTCTTCCATGAAATCCGTCACGCCTACCAGCGTGTCCATATGAAAAGGCAATACAATACACCCTATATCACCACCGACACAAGCGGCTACCGCTCCCAATGGATCGAGCGTGATGCCAACAGATTCGCCTACCGTATGGTGGAAAAGCACCGTCATACCTTGAATGCCATTCTCGGGATAGACTTTAGGTGGAATAGCTGCTGGGGAAGATTTTATATTACGATTGAACGGTGATAGTTAGGACGGCGCTTTCTCGTGGGAGAAGGTGCTTTTTCTATTGGATTTTGTTTTAAGGAAGTATGCTTAACAATGCTAATGACGATGTTTGGGTTATACCGAGGTATATCCGCTTTATTTTTTCCCCATTAGAAAAAGCCGCGCATGAATTGGCGGCTACAAGAGGAGTTTATTTCATTTTCTAAAGTAATGAGGCTGTTGTGTTGAGGGGTAAGCCAATCAGGTTATTCGTGGTATTGATAATTTCGTTCCTTCAAATCGGCGATTTCGTTGATGAGCATTTGGAGGATATTCTCTACCCGTTTGAGGTCATTTTCCGTCGTGCAAACACGGCTGTTTACACTTCCGAGGATACGGATGAGGTCGGCAAGCATTTCGCGTTCAGTCATAGGGCGTGCTCACTCGTTTCCTGTTCCTCTTTTGCCGGTTTCTTCTCAGCAGTCTTACGGTCCATAAAGCTCACGTTTTCGACGATGACCTCTGTGATGAAATTACGCTTGCCTTCTGGGTTTTCATACGTGCGTGTTTGGATTTTACCAGTGATTCCGACAATCGATCCTTTCTGGCAGTAAATCGTCGTATTCTCAGCAATCCGGTTCCAAAGGGTACAGTTGACAAAATCAACGACATATTCACCATTGGAATTTCGGAAGCTGCGTTTAACGGCCAGCGTGATGTTAGAGACTGCCTTGCCATCCGGAGTGTAGCGCAATTCAGGGTCTTTCGTAAGCCTGCCCACGAGTGTCACTTGATTTAGCATTCATTTTCACCTCTCTTTTTTTTGAAGGTACAAGTATCATAATGGGTATTCAGACCCTTTGTACATTTGGCTAATTTGAAGTTTGAGTGTTTCTTCATGGACAAACTCTCCGTTTCACCAGGCAAATGGCCCATATATGAGGGTACTTTGTAGTGGATGGTCGCATTTTGACATTCCGTTCGACAAATTACTCCCATGTCATGTCTTTGAGCCGCTCGTGTTATAATAGAAAAAAATGGAGAAACGGAGGGAAGTCGATGAAGACATTTAAGCTTGTTTCACTGCAGCTAATTCCAGAGGACGGAGAGCCGGAAAATATTGAAATTGTTGATGGCCTTATCATTAATAAAGAAAATGAGGCGAGCACGTGGCTGATTGAGGCATTGATGAATGATGAGCAATATGAATTGGTCAAAGAACAGCTTAATGGCAAGGAGGATTCTTCCTTTATTGTAAGCTGCATTATCACGAAGAAGGATAATACACCTGCTTTCTTTGAGGCTTTCTTCGAGAATGCGCGGGTAATGGAGGATTATGTGAGTGTCCTGTTTATTGGCAAGCTGCGCAACCGCAGACGGGAAATGGCAGAGCTCCTGCTCGATGATTTAGTTGATGAGGGATTTACCGGTGCAGAGCTAAAGAGCGCCTTTCGCGATAGCCTCCGCTCAGGAAGCCGATAAATAATATAGAAAAGCTGGCAAGCACAAGTCTCGCCAGCTTTGTTTTTTATCGGTTGTCGTTCTTATCGTTTCGATCAGTTGTATCGTCGATGATGTCGTTCGTGTCATTCTTGACGTCATCTTTAAGATTTTGTGCGTCATCAGTGAGTTCGCCATCGAGTGTGTCGACGCCATTATTATCGTCATTATCAACGCCATTGGTGCCGTTATCATTCTCACCGTTCATATCCACACCATTATTATCGTTGGTCATGTCATTTGTATCCGTATTCATTTCCGGAGGAGGGTTTGTATCATTATCATCGTTGTTGTTACAGCCCACCATTAATACGGAAGCCATGGCCACGCCTAGCAATGCTTTTAGGATTTTCTGCATTCGGATCTTGCTCCTTTCCATTCTCAAGTCTTGACCAAAGGTCTTTCTTATAGTTCCCTGATTTAGCTTGATTATGATAAGGCAAAAAAAAGCAGCAAGCCCAAATGATAGGCCTGCTAAAAGGGAGAAGTGATATGGTTATCCACCATGGTATTATGAATGGCTGGTAGCGATTCATATATACCTTATTAGCCCGTTTTTACTCCATCTTAAACCTATTTATCCAAAAATCGACATATAGGCCTATGTTTTTCTCATCCAAGGGCAAAAATCAGCTCAGCTTCACATACGACTTCCCCGTTGACCGTGGCAACGCCTTTGCCTTTGCCAATAGAGCCCCGCACGCGTGTCATCTCCACTTCTAGCCTCAATTGATCGCCTGGTGTAACCTGCTTTTTGAACCGACAATGATCAATTCCGGCGAAAAACGGGGTTTTCCCCTTATTCTCTTCCTTCATCAAGACCGAAACCGCTCCAACCTGAGCCAACGCCTCCACAATTAATACGCCCGGCATGACCGGATACTCAGGGAAATGGCCGGAGAAGAAGGGTTCATTCGCGCTCACATTCTTGATGCCGACCGCTCGTTTCCCTTCCTCTACCTCAATCATTCGATCCACTAATAAAAATGGGTAGCGATGGGGAATAATTTCTTTTATCTGATTGATATCAAACATGCGCCTATCCTCCAATAAATTTCGTCATAAAAAAACAGGAAGGGCATCAATCCCTTCCCCCAAATTAGTTATTCACCAGTTGTGCCCTTGTTCACCAAGTCTGTAATATGAGTCCATGTGGATTTCTCGAAGACGTCGCCGGCATTCCCGTCGCCAATGACAGAATAGCCAATCAAGGCACCGCCAACAGCTGCCGTGACAGCGAGCACTAAGACAATCAGGATGCGCGCCCAAATCGGCACGATGCGAAGCCTGATCTTCTCTTCCACATCAGACGTTTTCTTTCTCTCTATGCGGCTATTCGGCTCCGTTGACTCTAGCTGTTCATTCTTCTTTCTAACCACTGCTTGCATTGTTCTACTCCTTTAACGAATCCCGTTTACCAGCCCCATCATTTGATCCGCCATGCTTACGGCACGGGATTGGAATTGGTACTGCCTTTGCACCTGAATCAGCTCAGTCATCTCAACGCTCAAATCAACATTCGATTGCTCGAGAGCCCCTCCTGTAAGGGAGACCTGATTTCTCAAAGCGCCGGTCAGCGGGGTATAGATTTCGTTCTCTGTTACCCCCAATTGTGCCATATTATTCGGGAGAGTAAAAGTATTATCGCTCACTTTTTCCAAAAATTGTGGTTTTTCTACAGATATGATGGCTAAATCAATCGTTTCTTCGCTGTTATTCTGATAGACGACTCGAATATGACCATCAGACTTAAAACTTATCCTCTTCATATCCTCGCCAATAAGAATCTTTTCATTATTCTCATCCAAAACCGCATGCCCCTCTGAGGTAACGAGCTGCAGCTGGTCTCCGACAGGACTTAAATAAAAGGCTCCATCCCTCGTATAGCGCGTCTCTACATTGGCTCCATTTTGAACGCTTACCGTGAAGTACAAATTCTCCTTATTGAGCGCCACGTCTAGGTCACGGCCGGTTTTTTGGATCGCCCCAACCTCTGTGTTCAGCTTGGACTGACTCATGCTTGCCCCGACTCCCACGCGGATACCGTTCGGCGTTAGACGCCCTTTCTCTTTCTCTACCCGCTCCTGATTATTAAATTCCTGCGTGAGCAAATCTGAAAAATATGCCTGCTTTTGCTTATAGCCGGTCGTCTCAGAATTGGCGATATTATTGGAGACCGTATCCAGCTTCTTTTGCAGCTGCCCCATCGTGTTTGATGCGGTTATCATCATTCTGTTCATCGCTCACCCTCCTATACCCGTCCAATCTCATTGACCGCTTTATCCATGCTTTTATCATATGCCTGGATAATCTTTTGATTCGCCTCAAACGTCCGATAAGCTGTCATCAGCTCTGTCATCGTCTTTGACGAATCCACATTCGATTGTTCAACCGCGCCCTGTCTTATCGTGAAGCTTACATCCTCCGTCTCATAAGCAGAAGGAAGCTGGCCTCCATTCAAACGGTACAGCCCCTCACCTTCTTTAATAAGCTCACCTTGCGGGCTGGAACTAAACGCAACGCCAAGTCGCGCCACCTGCTGTCCATCCTCAGATATGTATCCTTCAGGCGTTACAGTGAAGTCCACAGAGCCAAGCTGGATCCTCTCTTCATTCTCATCTAATATGTATTGACCGCTCGCTGTCGTCAAATAGCCGCTTCCATCAAGCGTGAAATTTCCGTTCCTCGTATAAAGAGTGCCATTTGCTGATTCCACCATGAAAAGGACTGTACCAGGCTCTCCTGATTCCGCATCAATTGGCAGACCGCCATCTATAAGCGCTAAATCAGTACTATGCTCGGTCTCCTTTACATTGCCCTGAGCGAAGGAGGGAATCGCCTCCTGAAGGTACACACCTGTATTAATCGCCCCGACACTCCTCAGCTTACTTATATTGAAGGACTTCTCAACAGGAATCTTCTCACTCTCATAGCTGTTTAGGAGCATCTCCGGAAACGCACGCACACTCGTCTGATCCTCCTTATATCCAACCGTCTCCGCATTCGCCAAATTATTTGTCAGCAATTCCGTGCGCCGCTGCTGAGCGATCATTCCTGACGCCGCTGTGTAAAATCCCTTAAACATCCAGACACCTCTCTTCTATCTATTTATATCGGGTATAAAGAGATGTCCGGACACAGACTTTTGACCTATTTCTTGCAGGCATCCATGTACGTTCATTTTTTTGATGACTGTAAGCTCTAAAGAAGCCAATAAAAAAGACCTGGCGATCCGTCCCGCCAGGTCTTAAAGGAGTTATTGATTAAACTAGTTTACGTCGTGTCACTCTGTCGATGTTATCAAGCATGATACCTGTGCCAATAGCCACGCAATCCATTGGATTTTCCGCGATAATGACAGGAACCTTCAATTCCTCAGCCATCAGCTGCTCAATGCCATGAAGCAAGGCGCCGCCGCCAGTCAGAATGATACCACGATCGATGATGTCAGCCGATAATTCAGGAGGCGTTTGCTCAAGGACTGTCTTCGCCGCTTGGACTATCACATAGATGGACTCATGCAATGCTTCCTCAATCTCCTGAGAACCAACGGTAATCGTTCTAGGAAGCCCATTCACCATATCACGGCCGCGAACTTCAATTGTCTCGTCACGGGATCCTTTGAATACAGTGGCCACTTTAATCTTGATATCCTCTGCTGTACGGTCACCAATCAATAGTTTATATTTACGTTTAATGTAATTCAGAATCTCGGCATCGAATTTGTCACCGGCCATCTTGATGGATGCAGACGTAACAATGTCACCCATGGAAAGAACGGCAATATCTGTTGTTCCGCCGCCAATATCAATGACCATGTTACCGCTTGGCTGGAAGATATCCATTCCTGCTCCAATAGCGGCTACCTTCGGCTCCTCTTCTAAAAAGACCTTCTTGCCGCCGCTCTTCTCGGCCGCTTCACGGATAGCCTTCTGCTCTACACTTGTGATGTTCGTCGGGCAGCAAATGAGGATGCGCGGCTTTGTCAGTAGGCCCTTCACTTCCAATTTGTTCATGAAATACTTTAGCATGGATTCAGTCACATCAAAATCCGCAATGACGCCGTCCTTCAACGGGCGAATCGCGATGATGTTTCCCGGTGTCCGTCCAACCATGCGACGCGCTTCTTCTCCAACGGCAAGAACTCGATTGGTGTTCTTATCAATTGCTACAACAGAGGGCTCATTCAACACGATACCCTTCCCCTTCACATGGATGAGCACATTAGCCGTGCCCAAATCGATCCCAATATCTCTCGAAAACATAAACGAATAATCCTCCTCAAGAAACACTTTCTGTTCCCTACTTCTGTACTAATTAAGAATTTTATCATATTTTGTAGAAAAAAAGGAACTTTCTACTTAAAATTTTGGACTATTTAGGGAAAAAAATCAAATTCAAGAGTTGTTTTACATAAAGAAATGTGGTAAATAGGTCAAACGATTTATTTTTGCTTTGTTGGAGGATTTTTATTTCCACTAAACTTACACTATCCACAATGTGGATAACTCAATTCCATAATAAAAAGGCCGACAACCCGGCCCTTCAACATACCCTTATACTACAGCCTCATTGAACCGGTTCTTCCTCTGCCTTACGATATTTTTGCTTTGTCGCCTCTCCTCCGCGAAGATGCCTGATTGATTTATGATAATCAAGAATCTCCTTTACCTCATTGGCCAACTCTGCGTTAATATCTGGAAGTCGCTCCGTCAAATCCTTATGGACAGTACTTTTGGATACCCCAAACTCCTTCGCGATAACGCGAACAGTTTTTCTCGTTTCCACGATATACTTCCCAATCTTGATAGTTCTTTCTTTGATGTAATCGTGCAATTCACTCGCCCTCCCTATTTGTAATAAGAGAAGTACGAGATAGAGACTCGCGGCTTATGATACGAAATGAATGCTCATATAGACAGAGTGTCAACTTTTCTTAGATCACTGATAGAATAAAACGATTCCCACCTCGAGAGCCCTCTCCCTCTAATACAGGTTTGTAACAGTTTATTAGCTTGGTTCCATGTTTATGCACAAAATCCACAATAAGGACAAGATAGCCCATTTCTTTTTCAAAGAACGCCTGTTAAATCATAAGCCCGGCAAGGACATAAATCGCTGATGTTCGCCTTTATAATGAAATAAAGACAAGGATATTTCCCGAGAAATAGATGGAAGTGCGTCGAATAAAAATACCCTTAGGCGAATTCGCCCAAGGGTATTTGACAATTAGTTACCGGTTTCTTCTCCGTTTTCCATGTTGCCGCTATCTTCAGATTCGTTGCCTTTTTCATCCTGTTGGTCAGCTGCTTTTTCTTCCTTCTCTGCTTGGTCAGCTTTTAATGAACTTAACGGTTTGTCCAGATAGTCTAATGGATTGACGGCTGTGTTGTCTTTTCTTACTTCAAAGTGTACATGATTGCCAGCTTCAGCATTGATACCGCTAGTGGAGCTTTTCGCGATTGTTTCGCCTTGCTTCACCTTTTCTCCCTCTTTTACTTCAATATCTGTAATAGAAGAATAATGCGTTTCCATGCCTTTGTCATGCTCGATTACCACGCTGTTTCCAAGTAATGCATCTTCTTGAACAGAGACTACTTTTCCGCTCATGGATGCGATGACTTCGAATTCCTTGCCATCTTTCATCGCATAGTCAATACCGGTATTTGGCTGATACGTATTATTATAAAAAACGAGTGATGCCTCTTGTTGCTTCGTATCACCATTGACATCATAGAACTCTTTCTTGATGACGGCAGATTCAGCTTCAGCCATTGGGATTGTAAAAGTCTCAAGTGAATTGTTGACTTCAATGGATGGCTCTGATTCTTCGCTTGTTATATTCTGTCTTGTCTCAGATAGCTCTTTCGTGAATTCATCATCACTAGCTTGGTACACTAAAATTCCTGTCAAAATGACGGCAGCACTAGTAATATAAAGTGCTGGCAAAAACCAACGTTTCTTTGTGATCCCTTTCCATTTTGACAACTGAGAAGATCGTTTCTTTTCTTCCTCTCTCATTTTCATCACCTCTGCCATCATTCTGAACACTTTTCAGAAAATATATACATGAGGCCTGAAAAAATTTTTAGTTTGTGCTAGTTCGGTTGAAATTATGCAAAAAATATCCTATTCGTTTCACGCACCTTCAAGTAGAGAAGTTCAGGTCTTATTGTGAAAACCCAAACTCAGAACACCAGCGATATAACAGGTTAGTTTAAATCTTCTCAATTGTATGCGCATGATAAGAAACCGTATATTGTAAGAAGGGCATTTTGATGCGGATGCGAAATTAATACCAGGGGCAACCTTAGCCGAATAAGCATACTCTACTAGTGAATCTGATGGATGCTTAAACCTTGTATATCAATTCGCTCGCAAGAACTGTGATTATTTCGGCATATTCTATTGTTGATATCATTTTAAGATTGAGTAAGGTCGAGAGCCAAATTAATTTTTTATAGGACAATTCAATTAGTCGCAGAAACCTATTTTCAGCAGAATGGGCGAGACTCCTATGGGATAAGTAAGTAAGCTGAGACCACTCTGCCGAAGGCGAGGGGGCTCAGCACTTACCCCATGGAAAGCGAGTCCATTCTGCTGAAAATAACTTTCACCTACAAATGGAGTGCAAGAGCATGAGAACTGTTGAACCATCCCTACACATATTTATCCTACACGAGAGACTACTGCGGCAGTAAACTTTTCTAGTGGCTCATCTTTGACTCAACTATGAAAATCAAAGCCTCTATATGGAGACCAAATACCAAAACAAAGGATTGAGAATAGAAGCATCCTCAATCCCTAAAAAACATTATTTATTTCTTCGCCGTAATGGTTGGCAGGTATGCGGTTGCCTCATTGATTGTAACATCCTTATAGTAGTGGGCGATGATTTCCTTATATGTCTTGCCTTCCTGTGCCATTCCGTTTGCCCCGTATTGGCTCATTCCCACTCCATGGCCATAGCCTTTCGTGGTGATGACAATCTGATTGCCCGTGCGATACCAGGTGAAATCACTTGACTTGAGATTGAGCTTCTCACGCACTTCCTTGCCTGTGAGCGTCTTGCCTCCTATTTTTATTTGGGCAATGCGCTTTCCATCCGTACGTGAGATGATTTGACCAATATCGGTCTTGCTTCCAATCTGGATGCCAAGCAAGCGCTCGAATTCGCTTAAAGCTATTTTTGTTTCCTGAAGGTATTTCGGTGATTTCTTATCCCATGGACTTTCGACGCTGCGCAAATATGGCAGGGAGTTTTGCCAGTAATCCTCAGAATTCTCAGTGTAGCCATTACTTGTGGAGAAAAAGGATGGTGTGATTAATTCATCCTTATACGTCAGAATCTGTCCTTTCGTTGCTTGGACAGCCTCCTGGATTCTTTTTCGCCGTTCCTCATATTGATTGCCCCACTGTGCCCGCAGCTCCTCATCACTCAAGTAGACTTGGTCATTAACCGTATCCGTGATATCTGCATCGGCTGGAGTCTCCTTCTTCTTTTGGGAGGTGAGGGTCTTGGTCACGAAGGTCCTGGCGGTTAAGGCCTGCGCCTTCAATGCCTCCATCTCAAAGCTTGACGGCATCTCAGCGGCAACGACCCCCACGACATAATCCTCTAAATCGACTGTTTCGACCGTATTTGTTTGATTTCGGAATACATTGATGCTGGCCACTGGATCCTCCTTCTTTTGCTTTACTTTAGGGAGCTGCTCTGGTTCAGCGGCGGTTTCTAACTGACCTGAGAAAGGCACCACCAGGAGAGCTGGGATTAGTATGACGACGATACCGATGATGGTGAGTGTGAAAAGGACTGGCTTCCAATGCTTCATATATGGCTATCTCCCCTCTATTCAGTTATCCAATACTCTTCATATGTATGAACTGATTCAAGGGAATATGTACAGGTTTAACGGTTTCGTTTTTGATAATCCCGATAGAGGCTAAGGAGAATGAGCACAAAAGCAGCAGCTAGAATGAGGTTCAACAGCACATTCACTAGCTTAAAAATGATGATGCCAAGGACAAGCAAAACAATAATCTTGAGTAAAAGACTGGTATCTAAATTCTTCATTCTAATTCACCTCCTTTTTCTTCTAGTCTATCAAACTTTCATTATTTTCGGACAATTATCCCCATTATCAACAGCGTGTGCATAAGTCTGTGGATAATCCGTGGAAAAATATTTTTAGACGAAATGCTACAATTTTTTTACTCTATTTCTTGATGTATGAAGGTTTATTTTATGAAATGATCATTTTCTTATATGGATATGTGGATAAACATGTGTATAACATTGTCAATAATGTGCATAACTTGTTGAAAGCTTGTGAGTTGTCCTGTGGGTAACTGTGTATAAGTTGATTTGTATAATCAAGATTGTATTCTCATACAATGGAACAAGCAAACGCAAAAAAGCCAGACCATGAGCCTGGCTTTTTCAATCATTTGCTATGAATAAAATTAAGCATTTTCAGCGATAATTTCGGTTTGTTCTTTTGTTTCATTGATTCGCTCAATATCTGCGCCTAAAGCAGCCAATTTGCCATGGAAGTTCACATATCCACGGTCAAGATGCTTAAGCTCTGTTACGCGAGTCACGCCTTCAGCCACTAATCCGGATAGGATCAAGGCAGCGGCAGCACGCAAATCTGTGGCAGAAACCTCTGCACCCTGCAGATTCGCATCACCAGAAATAATGACAGAACGTCCGTCAATCTTGATATCAGCATTCATGCGGCGGAACTCCTCTACATGCATGAAGCGGTTTTCAAAGACCGTTTCCGTAATCATGCTAGTGCCTTTTGCACGAAGCAATAGGGCCATCATTTGTGATTGCATATCTGTCGGGAAACCTGGGTGTGGCATCGTTTTGATATCCACAGCTTTCATGATATCTGGACCAATTACACGAAGACCATCTTTCTCTTCTTGAACAATAATACCCATCTCTTCCATTTTGGCAACGAGGGATGATAAATGCTCTAAAACGGCTCCTTGTACTAATACATTTCCACCTGTAATTGCCGCAGCAACCATGAATGTACCAGCTTCAATACGGTCAGGAATGATATGATGCTCTGCACCGTAAAGTTTGTCTACACCTTCGATACGGATTGTCGCTGTACCTGCGCCTTTGACCTTCGCGCCCATCTTATTCAGATAGTTAGCTAAATCAACGATCTCAGGCTCCTTCGCAACGTTTTCAATAATCGTTACACCATCGGCAAGAGCAGCAGCCATCATAATGTTTTCCGTCGCACCCACACTTGGGAAGTCCAAATAAATCTTAGCGCCTTTAAGACGACCGTCAACCTCTGCTTCGATGAATCCATTGCCGACTTTAACCTTTGCGCCCATTGCTTCGAATCCTTTTAAATGCTGGTCAATTGGGCGAGACCCAATCGCACAGCCGCCTGGAAGGGCTACGCGTGCTTTCCCGTTACGCGCTAAAAGAGATCCCATTACTAGGACAGATGCACGCATTTTACGTACATACTCAAACGGCGCTTCATCAAATAATGGCTTTGAAGCATCTACGGTTACTGTATTATTACTGAAAGTTACTTCTGTATTTAAATTTCGGATGACTTCGTTAATCGTATATACATCGGATAGCTCCGGAACGTCTCTAAGAACGCTTTTTCCTTCACTTGCTAATAATGTTGCAGCTAATACAGGTAAAACGGCGTTTTTAGCACCCTCTACTCGAACTGTACCCTCTAACCTGTTTCCGCCGCGGACAATGATTTTTTCCAAATTTATTCCCCTCCGCGTTCAATTTCTCTATATTAGTATTCAAATGCTATTATCGGTGTGCCAATGGTGACCATTGTTCCTGCTTCTTCAGCTGTTTTACGAAACGCAAGCTGGAGGTTAGCCCCATTTGGCAGCATATTTTTAAATTGTTTGCTGTTAGCAGAAATTGATACGAAATCGCTCTCTACAGCACTTTCCACTGACTTTGCATCAAATAATTTCATCCAGTTTTTATAAACAGCCTCATTCATAGTATCACCGGTTCTCACCTTTAGACAAGCGAAATAATCAGGTTCATTTTTAAATAAACCTTTCTTCCCGGTTTTCAGTTCTTTCCGAATGAAAGCTGCATGCCCGTTTGACCACTTCTCACCTTGAATAGAGTACAAAATTGTGATTTCATCATGTTCACCAGACATTAATTTTATTGTAGTACTTACATCCAATTCCTTATTGAGCGAACTGCCAGTCCAAGCTATGTAGTCAGAAGTATTCTCCTTGGTCCACACGTAGCCAGGGTACTCGTCTTTAAGACTTAATGCCATCTCAGCTAGGTCTCCATCTGAAGTTGAGCGTGCTAAGATAGTCCAGCCTAATACATCTGCGTCTGGATTTATCTCAAAAACTCCGTTTACGATTTTTTCCAAATCATTCATAACCAAAGCTTCTGTCGTTTTATTCCCTACATATAAAAGCATCAAACCAACAATTACAGGTAATACGACTTTTTTAAGCATTTACCTCACTCTCCCCATAGAGATAGTTTGCCCCTATGAAAGGTGTGTAAATACATAAATCCGTTCGTCATCATCTGACATTTACTCAAATAAAAGTGGTAACTGTCTGGAATATCCCAAATAAGTCAGGAAAAACCCGCTCACACTCGAACCAATCGCGATAGTCAGCAAAATATACAGCACTCTTGCTTGAATTACCCGGCCCGCCCGAAGCAGCTTGTCGAAATGGATTGCCTGAAGCGCCCACCATGTCACTCCGATGAAAAATAAATGACTGAGGATACTGATTAACGCCTGTAATCCAAAACTACTCATGATCATTTCCCTTCCCTGTCTCAAGATATACGATAACAGTGTAACATATTTAATTCCCATCTTCCTCTTTTTCTACAATTTATCGACTAATTTCTTCAAATATCTGCTTAATTCTCAGAAATAAGTGTCAAAATCAACAATATCATCCAAAATGACGTAAAAGGTACATGCAACCACCTAATAATTGTAAACCATTCCTCTCCCTCTTACTCTAACAAATTCGTTAGTTAACAAATTTGTCACGATTGGAGAAAATGGTGCATTTATCTATATTGCTGCATGTGATCAAAAACTTGGGGGATATTCTAAATTGTACCTTTGACAAAGGACTGAAATTCTACTGCATGCAACGCTTAATTTTTCAGGGGCGTTAGAATCTGCCTCGTTATTCAAAATGCTATTGGGAAAACAGTCTACTCATTCACTGCAGCAAGCCACAGAAAAAAGCTCGCCCAGCACACGGCCGGACGAGCTACTCGTTTTAGATACTTATCTCAATAAATTGACCATATCCGCAAAATTCCCCTGATAAAAATCAAGCAGGACATTTGGGAATAGCCCGAGAGCAAGCGTTCCCACTAAACAAAAACCAATCGCAAGCCCCATTGGCAGGGAGAGCGAACTCTCACGCCGCTTTTCACCCGGACGGGCAAACATATGAACCATGACATTGAAGTAGAACACATAAGAAATGATCGTCGCTATCAGCATGATAGCCGCCAGGATGTAATTCCCGTTCTCTTTAGCGAAAAAGCTGACAAAAATATTGAGTTTCCCAATAAAGCCGGCTGTCAATGGAATTCCAGCAAGAGACAGAAGGAAAATCGTCATCGACACAGCTTGCCATGGGGCTCGTTTATATAAGCCGGCCATGGCATACACATCATCATCCTTGTCACCGACGACAAATTGGACAATGGCAAGGGCACCGGCAACCATGAACACATAAGCGATTAAATAAAACCACAGAGCCTCAATCGTATATTGGCCAAAGGCTGCAACTGCAGCAAGCAAGTAGCCTGCATGCCCGATGCTTGAATAGGCAAGCATTCGCTTCAAGCTTCTTTGGCGTAAGGCGATCATATTTCCGACCAGCATTGTTATTCCCGCCAGCACTGCGATATATTGATCATTCGCCGTAAAGATGGAGAGAAATCCAATTGAATCTACAGTCGCTGTCATATAGACAGTCACGAGCATCCTCAGGAGCAGAGCGAACCCGGCAGCCTTTGAGACGATGCTCAAGAATGCGGTAACCGGTGTTGGTGATCCCTCATACACATCTGGCGCCCACATATGGAATGGGACGGTTGCCAGCTTGAATGATAAGCCGACTAGCAAAATGAAGAAGGAAAGGCCCGCTATATATTGATATTGCTCATTCGTCTCAATCGCGAATTGGTTGCTGAGCTCATACAGGTTTGTCGTTCCGCCAAGACCGTATAGATAACTCATTGCAAACAGGACAATCGCCGTAGAGATGCCTCCATTAACGACATATTTCATGGCTGCTTCTGTAGATTTAATTGAGTGCTTTCTCATCCCAGCTAATATATAGGATGAAACGGAGAGCAGCTCAAGCCCGACGAAGAGCGTGATTAAGTCCGCACTCGATGTCATCATCATCCCGCCTAAAAGCGCGGTAAGGAAGAGGTAATAGAACTCTCCTTGGTAAGGCTTCATGCCTGCTGAGGGCTGGTGATCGATCGCCAGCAATAGCACTAAGGCAGATCCTATCAGCAAGACGATCTTAAAGGCTTTGGCAAAGGCGTCCAGCACGAAGGTATCATAAAGAATCGAGCCAGCTTCCGCTGAGGTCAGCCCTACCACCACCGCTAAAGCAAGGAGCACGCTCACAAAGGCAAACCAGCCGAGGACTCTTCTCCCTATCTCCCTCGGCATCACAAGATCAAGAATGGAGAGCAGAACAGCCGCAGCAAGGATAATAAATTCCGGAACCATCAAGCTCCAGTTAAATGAAAGCAGGGTATCCATATCCATTCCGCCTCACCCCCCCATTCCTGAAATCGCGCGCTCAAGGATGGACGGATAAACACCGATGAGCACAATAATACCTACCAGCACTGCTGCCGGCATCCATTCAATTAAGCGAAGATCTCGCGCTTTTGTTTGAGCAGGCCCAAATGTCATCTTAAGCACGGCCCGGAGTATATACACAGCTGTCAAAATAATTCCAAGTGTCCCTATCGCGCCAAGGACGGCTTCCTCCTCGAACACGCCGAGGAACGCGAGGAATTCACTGATGAATCCGGATAAGCCAGGTAAGCCAAGCGATGCCATTCCTGCCGTCAGCAGGAGCCCTGAGAAAACCGGCATTCCATTCCACAGTCCGCCCAGCTTCCGCATATCGGTCGTATGAAAACGATTCTGCATGACCCCCACCAAGAGGAAGAACAGGCTCGCAATCAGACCGTGGGACACGACCTGGAATACTGCCCCCTGCATGCCAGCATCATTCAAGGCGCCAATCCCCATGAGGACAATTCCCATATGAGAGACCGAGGAATATGCCAGCATCAGCTTGAAATCGGTCTGAACGAGCGCCAGAAAGGCTCCATACAGAAGGTTGACTACCCCAAGCAGGATCACCCAGAAGGAAACGTGGCTGAACTCCTCTGGAAACAGCCCAACGCCGAAACGAATCAAGCCATAGGCGCCAATCTTCAGCAAGATTCCGGCATGGAGCATAACCACAGCCGGGGGCGCTTCCACGTGGACCTTCAATACCCATGAATGAAGCGGGAAGATTGGCAGTTTAATGCCGAAGGCCACTAGCAGGGCGATGAGGAGGGCATATTTTAATTCCGAGCTAATCGGGGACAATAATGTTTGTCCGCCGAGGGATAAAATCTGTTGCAAAATCTCAATATTGGCTGTACCCGTCTTCGCGAATAAGACAGCAATCACGAACAGCAAAATCGCTGAACCTAGACCATTGTAGATTAAGAAACGATAGGAGGCCTTCTCCCGATCAAACCCTCCCCATTTGCCAACCAAAAAGAAGGTCGCAACAAGCGTCACTTCAAAGAAAAGGAAGAACAAAATCAAGTTCTCAGCCGCGAACACGCCGAGCATCCCTATTTCCAGCAGCAAGAAGAGGCTGAAATATCCCCTCCACTCCTTTCCGATTTGCCAAGTAGAGGCAATTGCCGCGAGCATGCTCAACACTGCCGTCAATAGAATCATCACCATTGAAAATCCATCAATACCAAGTTCAAACGGAACGGCATACATCTGACTGAATTCATTACCCGTATTGTCAAGCTGAAACCAATCCGCATAAGCTGTAAAGCTGCTCCATTTCTCCCCGGATAAGACGATAAGCAGTGAGAACAAAAGCGGAGGCAGCGTCCCAAGCACACCGACTAGCTTAAGCACGCGGCTATTCCCCTTCGGCAGGAGCCATAAAGCCAACAAGAACAGGAGTGGCGAAAAAACAAGCAAAATTAATATCATCGCACATACCCCCCTGTCAGTGCATAGACGACCAGAATGACCGTAAGTCCAATAAAGGCAACCGCTCCGTACAGCTGCATCTGTCCATTTCCGGCATCGGCTCCCTTTGCGCCCAGCCTGTAAACGACGCCGCTGACGAGTGAGCCGATTCCTTGTATGATATAGCGATCGAACCATGAAAGCACATGTCCGATCCCTTGAACAAACGGTAGAGCTGTCCTTGCGTAAATTTCATCCACATAAAACTTATTCACTAGCAGATCCGGCATAACACCTTCTGAGGTCCCTTTTCTACCATAGAGCCAATACGCCCCAAAGCTTCCAGCCAAAAAGGCAAGAGTTGCAACGAGAGCAATCCAGCCAGGTGCCTCCACATGGGCTGCTTCTACATATGGATTCCCTTCTAAAAGCCACTCTCCGAGAAACTCCCCAAACCATGGTGTATTGAGATAGCCCGCAAAGACTGCCAGTACGCCTAGCACCATCATCGGGATTGTCATATTGCGGGGGGATTCATGAATCTTTGCAGCTGTTTTTGATGGCCCTGTAAAAACCAAGAAGAAGAGCCTGAACATATAGAAGGCCGTCAAGACAGCCGTCATCAGCGCCAAAGCAAACAAGACAGGATGGCCCGCATTCCAGGCAGAAGCTAATATCTCATCCTTGCTGAAAAAACCGGAAAGGAGCGGAAATCCTGTCAATGCCAACGTCCCAATCAAAAAGAGCGAACCGGTCAGGCGCAGCTTTGAAAATAAACCGCCCATATCAAGGATGTTCTGCGTCTTGATGGCATGAATGACGCTGCCTGCTGCCAAGAATAAAAGCGCCTTAAAGAAGGCATGTGTCGTCAGATGAAAGACCCCTGCGACATAACCGGCGGAGCCAAGGGCAAGCATCATATAACCTAGCTGACTGACTGTTGAATACGCTAAAATGCGCTTAATATCATTTTGGCCAATCGCAATCAGCGCTGCAAAGATGGCCGTAAAAGCACCGATGACTGCAATCGTCAGCAGGGCTGCTTCACTCGCGAGAAATAGCGGAAACAGCGTCGCAACTAGATAAACCCCTGCTGCCACCATCGTCGCTGCATGGATGAGTGCCGATACCGGAGTCGGTCCCTCCATCGCATCTGGAAGCCATGTATGAAGCGGGAATTGCCCTGATTTTCCAATGGCGCCAATGAAGATGAGAATTGCGATGAGAGTGATCATCCCTTCTGATACAGAGCCAGAGGTTACTTCTGCAAATATAGCGCTTATCTCAAACGTACCAGTCTGCCAGAATAAGAGAATGATTCCGATCAATAGCCCGACATCCCCGATACGCGTCATGATGAAGGCCTTCTTTGCGGCATCACGAGCAGATTCCTTATAGAAATAAAACCCTATCAGGAGGAAGGACCCTAAGCCCACAAGCTCCCAAAACATATATAACTGGATAAGGTTTGGCGATATGACGAGGCCGAGCATCGCGAATGAGAACAAGCCCAAATAGGCATAAAAGGTCGCGATGCGCCCATCCCCCTTCATATAACCGATGGAATATATATGTACAAGCACACTGACAAGTGACACAATCACAAGCATCAATGCATTCAATTGATTGACCTCAACACCTGCTGTCAGGCGAAAGTCCCCAACCTTCAGCCATTCAAAAGAGGCACGGTATGTCGGGGAATCGATGCGCTCGGTCATAATGAGTGCCGCTCCTAAAAAGGTTAGGGCCAATAGGCCGGTACCAATATAGGCGCTCAAATGCCTCATCCTCTGACCGAAAAGCATTAACAATATAAACGACAGCAGGGGAACTAGCGGGATGACCCACACAAACTCCATCATGTATACATTTCCCCTTCTAACTAGAATGGTTCAGCTTGTTCATCTCGTCGATATTGACGGTTTTACGGTTACGGTATAAGGCAAACAAGATGGCAAGACCGACCGCCGCCTCAATCGCGGCCACCGCAATCACAAACAAGGCAAAGACCTGGCCATCGATAGCCGGTGCGGGCCCAAGCTTACTGAAAGCGATGAGGTTGATATTGACGGCATTAAGCATTAATTCAATCGAGACGAGGACCATGATCATGTTCCGCTTCGTCAATGCTCCATACAATCCGATGCAAAATAAAACCAAGGCCAGAGTCAAATAGGCTGGAAGTGGCACCGTACTCATGAATCCCCCTCCTCCTTTTCATCCTTTTTGGCGAGAACAATGGCACCGACAAGCCCGACAAGCAGCAGCACGGATAAGAGCTCAAATGGAATCACATACTCACTGAATATCGAGATGCCAATCTTCTCCGTATTATCCGCATGCAACCGTCCTGCCACAGTCCCAAAGTCAAGATTATAGATTCCAGCATATACCACGGCGGCAAAGCCGAGAATCCCCAATAGAATCATCGCCTTACCGAGCGGGCGAACCTTTGATGGGCTCTCATCCTGGTGATTGGTCAGCATGATCCCAAAAAGCATAATAATCGTGATCGCGCCTGAGTAAATCATAATCTGGACGACAGCGGCAAATTCCGCTGATAAGAGCAGGAAGATGCCAGCTACGCTGACGAAGGTCAGCACAAGGGCAATCATCATATGCATAACCTTCGTTAAATTGATCATCATCACCGCCCCAGCGACGGCCATAAACCCTAAAATCATAAATGCGATGACTTCCCCGCTCATTGCTGATTCACCTTTCGAATATTCTCATCATTTTCGTCGAGCCACTGGAGATTCTTGAACAGCTCATCCCGGCTGTACTCGGCGAGCTCAAAATTATTGGTCATCACGATCGCCTCAGTCGGGCAAACCTCCGTGCATAAATCACATAAAATACAAATCTCAAAATTGATATCATACGTGTCGATAATCTTCTTCCCCTTCTTTGTTGCATCTGGATGCTTCTTGCCGGTGAGATGGATGCAATCTGTCGGGCAGATATTCACGCACTGATTGCAGACGATGCATTTTTCCGGGTAGAATTTCTGGATGCCGCGGAACCGGTCCGGTAGCATGATTGGCTCATTTGGATAATCATAGGTCACTTTATCCTTTGATAAATTTTTGAGCGTATATTTTAAGCCTTTGACTAAACCGAGCATTGGATAGCCTCCCTTACATGATTTTCAACAATAGGGCCGTTACGAAAATATTCACGAGGGCAAGCGGCAAAAGCACCTTCCAGCCAAACTCCATTAAGTGATCCGCTCTTAGACGCGGCAGGGTGACTCGCACCCAAATGAGGAAGAAGGTTACGGCAAACCATTTCAGCGCGAACCAAATCGCCCCGGGAATAACATCTAGAAACGGAAGCGCATGCCATCCGCCAAGGAATAAAACAACCGTGAGTGCCGCCATCGCGAACATATACACATACTCCGACAGCATGAAGAACGCCCAGCGGAACCCGGAGTACTCCACATGAAAGCCAGCGACGAGCTCTGATTCGGCCTCTGACAGGTCAAAAGGAACCCGATTCAGCTCTGCGACAGCGGCAATAAAGAAGATAACGAAGGCGACTGGCTGCTTGATAATATTCCAAAGCCCCTCTTGCCCTGCAACAATATCATTTAAATTAAGACTCCCGCTCAAGAGTACAACCCCGATAACAGACATCACCAGTGGCACTTCATAGGATATCATCTGCGCCCCTGCCCGCATCCCCCCAAGGAGAGAGTATTTATTGTTTGAGGCCCAGCCAGCCGCAAGTACACCAACCGTCGATAAACTTGAGACCGCAATGTAATATAGAAGCCCGATGCCAAGGTCCGCGAATTGGAGCTTATCAGTAAACGGCACAACTGCGACGACCATCATCGCCGGTGCAAAGGCAATCATAGGCGCAAGCTTGAATAGCGGCTTGTCAGCCATGGCCGGTACCGTATCCTCCTTAATCAAGAGCTTCAGTACATCGGCCACCGTTTGCAGTAATCCAAAGTGTCCCCCAAGCTGATTAGGCCCATGGCGGAGCTGCATATAGCCCATCACCTTCCGCTCCGCCAAAATCGCGAATGTGACAAAGCCCAAAATAACGAACATAAATGCAACCGCCGTGATGAAAAAGAAAGCAAACGTCCCCAGGCTTGGAGCAGATGTCAGTAAATCCTGTACCATCATCCATCAACCTCCCCGAGCACAATATCAATGGCCCCTAAAATAGCAACGAGGTTCGCAATATTTTCACCCTTTAATAATTTCGGCAGAATTTGAAGGTTATAGAAGGAAGGACGCCTGAATTTCAGCCGATACGGCTCTTTCTTCCCCTCACTTGCAATATAGCAGCCAATTTCGCCTCGCGGTGATTCTATTCGCACGAAGCCCTCTCCCTTTGGCGGCTTCACAATCTTCGGCACCTTGGCAAGCACTGGTCCACTCTTAGGAAATTGCTCAATTGCCTGTTCCAAAATTTTTAAGGATTCCTCCATCTCATCCAAACGAATCTCATAACGGGACAGGACATCCCCTGTTTCACGTGTAACACTTTTAAAACGAAATCGTTCATAGATGGAATATGGGGCTGTCTTTCGAATATCCTGATCGATGCCTGTGCATCTCAGGTTAGGACCGCTGAGTGAATAGGCAATCGCTTCATCCGCCGAATAAATGCCGATTCCTTTTACACGCGTCTGAAATATCTCATTACCGCTGACCAGATCACGATAGCCCGCTATTTGCTCCCGCATATATGGGATGAAGGCAGCGACCTTCTCAATCCACCCATCTGGGGCATCCCACTTCACGCCGCCTATGCGCATGTAGTTGAAGGTAAGGCGTGCCCCAGAGAGCTCATTGAGAAAATTTAAGATCATCTCCCTTTCCCTGAAGGCATAGATGAAGGGACTTGTCGCTCCAAGGTCGAGGACGAATGTGCCCCAAGCCACGAGATGGCTTGCGATACGGCCGAGCTCCATTGCCATCACACGCAAATATTCTGCGCGCTCCGGCACCTCGAGGTTCACCATGGTCTCAACCGCATGACAAAGCACATAATTATTCGTCATCGCAGATAGATAATCCATCCGGTCAGTATACGGGATGATTTGCGTATATTGAAGATCCTCCGCGAGCTTTTCCGTCCCTCTATGTAAGTAGCCAATAACAGGTGTCGCCTCCGTGATGATCTCTCCGTCAATCTTGACGACAATGCGCAGCACTCCATGTGTGCTCGGATGCTGAGGCCCGACATTTAGAAGCATTTCCTCTGTGCGAATCATCGCCTACACCTCCACATCATCATATTGGACATAATCCTTGCGGAGCGGATAGCCCTGCCACTCTTCGCCCAATAAAATGCGTTTCAAATCCGGATGACCGATGAAATGGATGCCAAGCAAATCATACGCCTCCGATTCCGCCCAGTTCGCCCCTGGCCAAAGCGGTGTCACAGATTCAATCTCCGGATGCGTTCGGTCAACCTTCACCTTCACGACGACATCCCGTTTAAATAACAACGATTGTAAATATAAATATACTTCAAAATGCTCCAAAAAGTCTGTTCCGTGAATTTCACTTAAATAATCAAACCGCAGCTTCGGATGATTACGGAGGCACGTCACAAGCGGCAGATAGGACTCTCTTTTCACGATTAGGGTCGGTACATCCTTGGAAAGCTTATTAATATAGGAATCTTCTAAGCTATCATTTCCAAGCTCACCCTCTATGATAGCCTTGTAAGTATCCAATATCGGCTGGTTTGGGGATGGCAAGGCTATATCAGCAGCGGGCTCTGCCGCTTTAGTGTCTGCTCCCTTTTGTTTAGCCTTAGCGGCTGCAGCCGCCTTCGCTTTGGCAGCGGCAATGGCCTTTGCCTTTTCTTTATCTAGATCTGCCGGTTCCCCGGAATCGCGTTTTTGTTTGGCTAGAGCTGCGGCCTTTGCTTTCGCGGCTGCAGCAGCTTTTTTCTTCGCCAGGTCATCGGAAGAGTTCTCCCCTCCCTCTTCAGTCATTCGCTTTTGCTTCGCGAGAGCGGCGGCTTTTGCCTTGGCTGCTGCAGCGGCTTTCTTCTTTGCCAGGTCGTCGGTGGTGGAACTCGACCCCTCCTCTTCGGTCATTCGCTTTTGCTTTGCGAGCGCAGCTGCCTTCGCCTTGGCGGCGGCTGCGGCTTTTTTCTTCGCCAGGTCGTCGGAGGTACTCGACCCTTCCTCTTCAGTCATTCGCTTTTGCTTTGCTAGAGCTGCTGCCTTTGCCTTGGCGGCCGCAGCGGCTTTTTTCTTCGCCAGGTCGTCGGTGGTGGAACTCGACCCCTCCTCTTCTGTCATTCGCTTTTGCTTGGCAAGCGCTGCTGCCTTTGCCTTGGCAGCTGCGGCAGCTTTTTTCTTCGCCAGGTCGTCGGAGGTACTCGACCCCTCCTCTTCTGTCATTCGCTTTTGCTTTGCTAGCGCGGCGGCTTTCGCCTTGGCGGCTGCGGCAGCTTTTTTCTTCACCAGATCTTCGGTATTGGCGTTTGGCTCAGCTGCGGATTTTTGACTCTCTAGGGATGCAGTCCTCCCTTGCGATAAGGCAGGTTCATCTTCGGTTAGCGGTTCTTTTGGTTCAGCAGCGGGTTTATTCTTTGCTCGTTTCCTCGCATTCTCCTCCGCCATTCTTTTCAGCACTTCGATATCGCGTCGGCCCATCTACATCACCTTCTTCCCCGTCTTTGCCTCATAAGCGATTTTCTCTTTCAATTTATTGATGCCATAAATCAATGCTGCTGGATTTGGCGGGCAGCCAGGTATGTAAACATCGACCGGGACAATTTGGTCGACCCCCTTCACTACGCTGTATGATTTCACGTACGGACCACCAGCAGTCGCGCATGATCCCATTGCGATTACCCATTTGGGTTCAGGCATTTGGTCGTATAGGCGGCGCAGTATCGGGGCCATTTTCTTCGTGACGGTTCCGGATACAATCATCACGTCTGATTGACGCGGAGATGTACGGAAAAAGGAGCCGAAACGGTCAACATCATAATGTGAAGAGCCGACAGCCATCATTTCAATTGCACAGCAGGCAAGTCCAAATGTTAATGGCCATAGCGAATTCCCTCTTGCCCAGCCCTTCACTTGCTCTAGGGTAGCAAAGAAAATGTTTCGCTCAAGCTCGGCCTTTTCGTGTGCGGAAAGCTGATCAAGTTTCAATTCCATTTGAGCACCTTCTTTCTCCAGGCGTATGCCAGTCCAAGAATGAGCATGAAGACAAATATCAACATCTCAATAAGCGCAAAGACGCCTAATTTCTCATAGGCTACGGCCCATGGATAGAGGAATACCGTTTCTACATCAAATAAAACAAACAAAAGCGCAAATATGTAATAACGCACATTGAATTGGACCCTTGAATCATGAAATGGCTCCAATCCGCTTTCATAGGTGGCGCGCTTTGCCTCCGTCGGCTTATTTGGTCTAAGAATTTTCCCCATGGTGAGCGCGACGATCGGAAGCAGGATACCTAGGCACAAAAAAATCAGAACGATTATGTAATTGTTCTGATACCAATATAGCGATGCCATCTTTACCCCTCCGATTTCTCGTATTTTTTAGGCAAGGATTCTCTGATTATGCAATATATGTAAGCGTATACATTATAACATTGCCTAGCAAGGCTGTCGATATGTCGTACAGACCTTTTGGTCGGAAGAAACAGCCTTTCCCCCAGTACTAGTATGTATATTACGGATGGAGAAAGTTATGAGTATTATTGAAGAGGCAATAGACTGGGATATGTTTTCGGCCAAATAATGTTGAGACAGCGAGGATTGTGCTGAATACAGGGACTGCCAAGAGCACCCTCTGAGAGAAAAATTAAAAAGCGTAATGTAAGCGAATCTTTGAATCAATCATCCAGGCTAAGAGCGAATCCTGTTGAGTAAGTATCCCCTATCAAAACAAAAAACCTTCAAGACTGGCGATTTACTCGCTCAGCTTGAAGGTTTTTTCATAAGATTAACGTTGGTGTTCAGCAATATCTAGACGGTTTAAAGCACGCTTGAGTGCCATTTCGGCGCGATGTGCATCGATCGCAGCTTGTCTGTCTGTAAGACGTTTTTCTGCGCGCGCTTTGGCCTGTTTGGCGCGAGCAATGTCAATGTTCTCTGCACGTTCAGCTGATTGGGCAAGAATGGTTACTTCCTGGCCGTTAACTTCGACGAATCCGCCGGAGACAGCAACCCATTCAGTATGATTGCCGGTTTTCAAACGGACAGCGCCAATATCAAGCGGCGCAACCATTGGAATATGTCCGGCAAGGATACCTAGTTCCCCAGTTTTAGCTTTTGTGCTGACCATTTCCACTTCTTCTTCCAATACAGGACCGCCAGGAGTAACTACAGAAACTTTAATCGTTCTCATATAAGTGCCCTCCTATAGGATCCGTTTGGTTTAAGCCTCTACGCCCATTTGCTTAGCTTTTTCAACCACGTCTTCAATGCGGCCGACTAGGCGGAATGCATCCTCAGGAAGGTGGTCATGCTTACCGTCAAGGATTTCTTTGAATCCTTTAACAGTTTCTTTAACAGGTACGTAAGAACCTTTTTGACCAGTGAACTGCTCTGCCACGTGGAAGTTTTGAGATAGGAAGTTTTGGATACGGCGTGCACGTGCAACCGTCTGTTTGTCTTCCTCGCCCAATTCATCCATACCTAGGATGGCAATGATATCTTGCAATTCTCTGTAACGCTGCAGTGTAGATTGAACCGCACGAGCTACTTCATAGTGCTCTTCTCCAACGATATCTGGAGAAAGGGCGCGAGAAGTGGACGCTAGCGGATCCACCGCTGGGTAGATACCCATCTCGGATAGTCTACGCTCAAGGTTTGTTGTAGCATCTAAGTGGGCGAATGTTGTAGCCGGAGCCGGGTCAGTGTAGTCATCGGCTGGTACATAGATTGCTTGGATAGATGTAACAGAACCTACGTTAGTAGATGTGATACGCTCTTGTAATTGACCCATTTCAGTGGCCAATGTTGGCTGGTAACCAACGGCAGAAGGCATACGTCCAAGAAGGGCGGATACTTCAGAACCGGCTTGTGTGAAACGGAAGATGTTATCGATAAAGAACAATACGTCCTGGCCTTGAACATCACGGAAGTATTCAGCCATTGTCAAACCAGTCAAGGCAACACGCATACGTGCTCCAGGCGGCTCGTTCATTTGTCCGAATACCATCGCTGTTTTCTTGATAACGCCAGAATCTGTCATTTCGTGGTAAAGGTCATTACCTTCACGTGTACGCTCACCAACACCGGCGAATACAGAAATACCGCCGTGCTCTTGAGCGATGTTGTTGATCAATTCTTGGATTAATACGGTTTTACCTACACCGGCACCACCGAACAATCCAATCTTACCGCCCTTGATGTAAGGAGCAAGCAAGTCTACTACTTTGATACCTGTTTCAAGGATCTCAACTTGAGTAGATAATTCTTCAAATTTTGGAGCTTCCCTGTGGATAGGGTCTTTTTGATAATCGCCTTCCAAAGCAGGATCAAGGTCAATTTTCTCTCCCAATACGTTGAATACGCGACCAAGTGTTACGTCTCCAACTGGTACTGAAATTGGCGCTCCTGTATCGATTACTTCCGCGTGACGGACTAAACCGTCTGTAGAAGCCATCGCAATTGTACGAACCGTATCATCGCCCAAATGAAGAGCAACTTCCAAAGTGAGGTATTCCGCTTCATCAGCTGGAGCCCCTTTGGAAATATTAATCTTCAGAGCGTTATAGATCTCAGGCAGTTTGCCGTTTTCAAAACGAACGTCGACAACCGGACCCATGACTTGAGTAACGCGTCCTATGTTCATTCCATTCCCTCCTATTTACTCTAATGCCGAGTGAGTGCTTCAATCTATTGTTTATCCATTTATCTATTCGAGTGCGGCAGCTCCGCCGACAATCTCGGTAATCTCTTGTGTGATCGCAGCCTGACGTGCACGGTTGTATGTGAGCGTGAGTGAGCCGATAAGCTCAGAAGCGTTATCTGTTGCACTCTTCATCGCTGTCATACGGGATGCGTGCTCGCTTGCCTTGCCGTCCAATAGCGCGCCGTACATAAGGCTTTCCGCATATTGTGGGAGCAACACTTTAAGAATTTCCTCTTGATTCGGTTCAAACTCGTAAAGCGTTGAGGCTTTGTCTGAATCAACACTTCCAAGAGGCAACAATTTCTTCTCCGTTACCTCTTGAGAAATAGCACTGATAAAGTGGTTGTAATACATATAGATTTCATCCACTGCTTCATCTGCGAATAATTTCACCGTACTGGATGTGATTCCTTTAATATCATCAAAAGTTGGCTGATCAGAGATCCCAGTAAGCTCTTGGATGACGTTCATTCCGCGCATGCGGAAGAATTCACTGCCAATACGTCCAAGTACGATAATGCCATACTCATCCGGAGACTTATGGCGCTCACTGATCGTCTGATACACCTTTCTCAAGACACTGCTGTTATATGGTCCAGCCAATCCGCGATCGGAAGTGATAACTACGTATCCAGTTCTTTTCACAGGACGCGAGACGAGCATCGGATGAGATGCATCCTTGCTTCCGTTCGCGATGCTTGATACGACCTCTTGGATTTTCTCCATGTACGGTACAAAAGCTTTCGCGTTTGTTTCGGCACGATTCAATTTGGAGGCGGAGACCATTTGCATGGCTTTTGTGATCTGGCTCGTTTTCTTTGTTGATTTTATACGCGCGTCTATATCACGTAATGATGCCATTCATTCTCACCATCCTTCTATTAATGCCTATCCTGTTATTCCGATACAACAAATTGTTTTTTGAATTCAGTAATTGCCGCGTTCATATCGCTTTCTTCCGGAAGTTTTCCAGTTGATTTGATATGTTCATAAAGTTCATTGTGGTTGCGGCCAGTCCATTCGATGATTTCTGCTTCGAAGCGTCTGATATCAGCGAGTGGAATATCATCTAAGAATCCGCGAGTCAAGCAGTATAGGATTAATACTTGCTGTTCTACACGAAGCGGTTTGTGAAGGTCTTGTTTCAATACCTCAACCGTACGTTGACCACGGTTCAATTTCGCTTGTGTTGCTTTATCCAAGTCAGAACCGAATTGAGAGAAAGCTTCAAGCTCACGGAAGGATGCCAAGTCCAGACGAAGTGTACCGGCAACGCTCTTCATTGCTTTAATTTGCGCAGATCCACCTACACGGGATACGGAAAGACCTGCGTTGATTGCAGGGCGTACGCCGGAGAAGAATAAGTCAGATTGCAAGAAGATTTGCCCATCCGTGATGGAGATTACGTTTGTTGGAATGTAAGCAGAGATATCGCCTGCTTGTGTTTCAACGAACGGTAATGCTGTGATGGAACCAGCACCTAAAGTATCATTTAATTTAGCTGCACGCTCGAGCAAGCGGGAGTGCAAGTAGAATACGTCACCTGGGAAGGCTTCACGGCCTGGAGGACGACGAAGGAGCAAGGAAAGCTCACGGTAAGCCGCAGCTTGCTTGGACAGATCATCGTACACGACAAGAACGTGCTTGCCTTGGCGCATGAAATGCTCACCCATTGTTACGCCGGAGTAAGGAGCTAAGTATAATAGCGGTGCCGGCTGAGAAGCAGATGCAGATACAACGATTGTGTAATCAAGCGCACCGTACTTACGGAATGTTTCAACTGTTCCACGAACCGTTGATTCTTTTTGTCCGATAGCCACGTAGATACAAATCATGTTTTCATCCTTTTGGTTAAGGATTGTATCTACTGCTACGGAAGTTTTACCAGTTTGACGGTCTCCGATAATCAATTCACGTTGTCCGCGTCCGATTGGAACAAGGGCATCGATTGCCTTGATACCAGTTTGAAGCGGCTCATGAACAGATTTACGGTCCATAACGCCTGGTGCGTTGTTTTCGATTGGAAGCGTGTCAGTTGTCGCGATTGGACCCATGCCATCAAGCGGTTGACCGAGGGAGTTAACTACGCGGCCAATAAGCGCGTCACCCACCGGTACCTCCATGATGCGTCCTGTGCGGCGTACTGTGTCACCTTCTTTAATGTCGCGGAAAGGACCGAGGATAATAACACCGACGTTATTCTCTTCCAAGTTTTGCGCCATACCTACTACACCGTTAGAGAACTCAAGAAGCTCTCCGGACATGGCGTTGTCCAATCCATGAACACGCGCGATCCCGTCACCGACTGTGATAACCGTGCCGACTTCGCTTACTTCTATATCAGATTGATAGCCTTCAATTTGTTTCTTAATCAGCGCGCTGATTTCTTCAGCTCTGATGCTCATGAATTTCACCCCTAACTTCTATTATTAACCGAGCAGACTGCGCTCTAAGCGATCGAGTTTCCCTTGGACCGTACCATCAAAAATACGGTTTCCGATACGGATTTTGATGCCGCCTAAAAGACTGCTGTCTACGATATTTTCAATGCGCAATGCTTGTTTTCCAATTTTACGGGCAAAAACCTTTGAAATTCCTTCTTGCTCCGCGTTGGATAACGGCCGTACAGAGTACACTTTCGCGTCAACGATCCCTGTTTGCTCATTCACCAGGATGATGAATTCATCTGCAAGGTCTGGCACGATTGTTTCCCTGTGGCGTTCAACAAGAAGCATCAACAGGTTTTGGATGGAAGGAGAAGCAGTTGCGAAAGCAGTTGCGATCGCTTGTTTCTTGTTTTCCATAGAGACCTTTGGATGTTCAAGGAACTCGATAAACTGGCCATTCGTTTCAAAAACTTCTTTAACCGTTCTGATTTCCGTTTCCAAGCGGTCGATTTGGTTTTCTTCCTTGGCAATTTGGAAAAGAGCATTTGCATAGCGTTTCGCTGCAAGTGTATGACTCATCGCTCTTCTCCTGCCTCTTGAATGTATTCATTGATCAATTTTTCCTGATCTTTTGCACTAAGTTCTTTTTCAATCACTTTAGACGCAATTAAAACAGACAAGGATGCAACTTGTTCACGAAGGGCAGCAACAGCTTGTTCTTTTTGCTGTTCGATCTCGCGGGTTGCTGATTCTTTCACTCGTTCAGCTTCCTGGCGTGCCATTGCAATGATTTCTTCACGCTGTGTTTCGCCATGCTTCTTAGCCTCTTCAATAAGAGCTAATGATTCCTGGCGAGCTTCTTTCAGCATTGTGCGTTGTTCTTCAAGCAATGCAGCTGCTTCTGCGCGGCTTTTCTCTGCAGATTCAATTTCGCTCGCTACATGAGATTCACGTTCTTTCATGATTCCCATAAGCGGACCGAAAGCAAATTTCTTAAGTAAAAGCATCAATACGATGAATGCCACCAATTGGAAGATGATGTCACCCGTATTCAATCCAGCGTGCGCTGTTGCTCCGAGTACAAAATTAGTAAATAACACCCCTATTTCACTCCCTTCAGAAGTCTTTACATGCATTATAATCGAGCCGTTTATAGCGAACGGCTAATTTTCAAAGTCATAAAGGAATGGCGAAGATACCTGATTTAAGATTCTCCGCCATCAAAATTGTCAATTATCTGTTCAATACCATGAACGCGATAACAACCGCGATGATCGGAATCGCCTCAACTAGTGCTACCCCGATGAACATTGTTGTTTGAAGCATTCCACGTGCTTCTGGCTGACGTGCGATACCCTCTACTGTACGAGATACGATCATACCATTACCAATACCTGCTCCAAGAGCGGCTAAACCAATTGCGATTGCTGCTGCGATAACTCCCAAACTCATTATGAAGTTCCTCCTTTAATTTGTATAACTAGTATTTTGGATTTGTTTATATTATTAATGGTCTTCGCTGACTTTGTGGGCCATGTAAACCATCGTTAACATCGTAAAGATAAACGCTTGGATTGCTCCAATGAAAATACTGAATGCCTGCCAAACCATTGTTGGCGCAAAAGCGACAATGTGTCCCCAGAATCCTGTAGCCAGCGAGCCAGCCAAAAGACTGAGCAAAATCTCACCCGCATAAATATTACCGAATAGACGCAAGCCCAATGTAAGTGTGTTTGCAAACTCTTCAATAATCTTTAAGGGAAATAAGAAAGGCATTGGTGCCACAAAGTTCTTGCCGTAACCTTTAAGTCCGCGCATCTTGATGCCGTAGAAGTTGGTTAATACGACAATCATGACAGCGAGCGTAAGGGCAATTACTGGATCAGCTGTTGGTGATTTCCACCACAGATCTCCATTATAGGTGACTGAGAACGGAAGACCTAGCATATTCGATACGAATATGTACATGATTAGGGTTGTCCCTAGGATCAGGAAGCGTCCGCCTGTGTTCCAGTCCATATTGCTGTTAATAATATTTCTTACGAAGTCGATTACCCATTCCATGAAGTTCTGCATACCGGTAGGCTTCACTGCTAATTTCCGGGTGGACAGGACAGCAATGAGAAAGACAATGACACTCGCTACCGTGATCATCAGAACGTTACCTAGGTTGAAGGTAAGACCAAAAAGTTCTAGTGTTGGTGCTCCATGATTCAATCTATATTCACCTCTTTTCCCCCCGCCAAGTGTTATGGATTAGTAAATCTATCATAACGACAAGATAACCTGCCATTAATCCCAATATCACAAAGTAAATATTGAATAGTTCTGGAAACTCCATCGCGATGGCGACTGCCAGCACAGCGGCGGCCATCCTTGATATCGTTCCTATTGATTTCAGCCCTCTCCCATGAAGAACGGCTTCACCCAATTGATTGGTTTTCCGAGATAGCAGCCAGATATTATAAATACCAATGACGCTGCCAAGAATTAGCCCTAAACTTTCTGCCTTATACGGCGTAAAACCCCAAAGGATACAATAAATGGAGAGAAGGGTAAGCGTATGCTTTAAATATCGTTTAAATACGAAGTGGATTTCTTGCATTAGGATTCTCCATCAAAGTAGTAGTTAATTGTACGAACTACCGCGAAAACGCCTGCGGACAGTCCAGCCAGGAGACAAAGGATTAAAAAGAGAGGTTCCATTTGATAATGTTCATCAAGCCATCTACCAATAAAAATCCCTACCAGCACGGAACCTGTCAGTTGTGACAAGACCGCAGAATACAAACCAATCGCACGAAAGCTTTGATGATTTTTATTCTTCTGCATCCAATCTCCCATGGGCGTATGTATTTAAGGCAAATCGAGCCTGACATTCGCAAAATAGTTATACAGAAATGTCAATTTGAAAACCCTACCAATTATACCCCATGTTAGAATACAATAGGGATATATGATTGTCAATTATGATGAGAAACAAAACTCTTTCCCACAACTTGAAGAAAGTTACAATTCAGAGTTATTAAATGACATACATTCTATTTTACAACATCCCCAATGTAAATGGGGACTCTCATCACTAATTCCTTGTCACCTTTTTTTAATTTCGTCACAAATTCGTAAAAATTTGACGAGAAATCCTTCGATATTTTCATTTTTCGCTTGAAAAGTCCCTTCTTTACCCCTTTATACACTCCTAACTGATCAGCAAAGATCAAGGAATCATATTCATACAAGGAATATTCCACTTCATCCGCCCCAAAAGGCAAATAAAGATTGACTTCAATCGCATTCAAATCCTTGATATATTCTGCCTCAAGACCGCGACCAATTGGGTAATTAGGCTCCTTCATGGCAAATAAATAGGGAATGCGTATTTCTTCTCCATCCTCGTATATCTTTAAGTATCCATCTTTTATGGCTACCTTATCCATCCAATCGTCAAGTTCAATGGTAATATCGACAACTTTTTTCTCACCGCCGTCTAAGGAGAACATTCTAGGAACCCGCCAGGAAATGAATCGTTCCTTCTGTGGAACCTTAAAAGTATAGCGCTTCCTTCTTTTGCTCTTATTATGGATAATGATGGTTTTCCTATGCACTGCACCGTTTTTCATTAAGCCAAACTTTAGAGAGGGTGGTGAAAGAAGCGTCTCTTCTCCGATAGCCTTTTCGGGGTTGACTCTTCCGGCACCTTGCTCAAATGTATGATACTGCGTGAGGGGGTCGGCTGTTGTCATCAAGGCAGATTTAATTTCCTGCGGTGTCCAGTCCGGATGAGCCTCCTTCAGCAGCGCGCATACCCCGGCGACATATGGGGCCGCCATACTGGTTCCCTGCAAGGCCATATATTCCCCGCCAGGTACGGTGCTGTTTATCTGCACTCCAGGTGCAATAACATCGGGCTTGATGCCAAAGTTGTCAATCACCGGCCCGCGTGAACTGAATGAAGCAAGCTTCTCTTCCTCCAGCCGCTCCTTCGTAACAATGGCAATCGGCTCCCCAGTCTTTATGGCCCTACGGATTCTCTCCCCATCCTTTTTCGTCATCGTCGCAACCGGAATGCTAGAAGTCATGCCGATGGAAGCATTTAATTCCCCTTCTTCATTATTAAAAATAATCACCCCTGCTGCTTGCATCCGGATTGCCCGCTTTACTTTCTCCTTAAAGGTGATATCTCCCCTTTGCATAATCACGATCTTGCCATTTTGCTTCTCACGAAGACGGGTTCCTTTACCGCCATCCACTATTCGCATGGAATGCTGATACTCCCAAGGGGCTGAACCAGCGACAGGCATTATCTTCATGTCATGTCCTTTGCCAAGGCTAATTGTTTTAGTCCGCGCAGCCACAGAGCTTGCCCCTACGCTGATCGCTCGGCTGCTCGTGCCTGGGGAACCAATCGTCCACGCCTTCGGGCCATCATTTCCATTCGCGACAACTGACACAACGCCTTTTTTTACCGCCTCATCAAGCGCCACAGAAGTCGGAAGGTCCGGCCCATTCACCGTGTCCCCTAGTGACAGGTTGATAATATCCATTCCATCCTGCACCGCCCGTTCAATCGCGGCAATAACTTGGTCCGTCGTCCCTCTTCCGCCAGGCCCAAGTGCACGGTAAACATATAAATCTGCATCTGGAGCGATCCCTTTGAAGCGTCCGTCCGCCGCGATAATTCCAGACACATGTGTTCCATGAATTGTCGCTTCTTTCGGGTTACCCCTTGTTTCCATTGGATCACTATCTTGGTCGACAACATCATATCCACCCTTATAATTCTTCCTAAGATCCGGGTGGGTGTAATCGACACCTGTATCAATAACCCCCACCTTGACACCCTTGCCCGTAAACTTTTTCGTGTGAAAAGTAGATTTAGGACGGACAGAAATTATAGGGGATTCCTGAATCTTTGCCTGGATCGCCGCACTGCGGTGAACGGACCACACTACCTCCTCTTGCTCAAGCTTGCCAATGAGAGTATCTGAGACATCAGCCGAAAAGCCATGCAGTACAGTTGAGAACTGGTACCGCGGAACAAGAGAAGGATACTTTTCAGTTAGTGACTGAATCGCTTTCTTAACCGGCACCTCCTCCATCGTCTCAATAATGACCGTCTCCACCGGACTTGAACGGCTGGCAGCATGAACAACCATGGGCAAAATAAATACTATCAACAGCAAAATGGCTGATATCCTTTGAAAACATGTCAGCATTCTCCATCACATCCTTGCCTTTATGATGGATTAACTGCTCCGTGTTATACACGAAGCTTCTATACAATAGAAGGAAAGCTTCTGTGAGGAGGCGAGGCCTTGGCATTGAGGGATAGAAAAGATATGCCAGGAAGTCGCGCATTCTCCATTAGTGACTGTATTTCATAGGATGATTACATATAAGCAGAGAAAAACCACCCTAAAGAATTTCAGGGTGGTTTCAGCTATATTTTCTAATATTATTTAGTTCCGAACAATCTGTCTCCAGCGTCACCAAGACCTGGTACGATGTATCCGTGGTCATTTAGCTTCTCATCAAGGGCTGCGATGAAGATGTCCACATCCGGGTGAGCTTCTTCAACGGCTTTCACGCCTTCTGGAGCTGCGACAAGGCACATAAATTTAATGTTTTTCGCACCGCGTTTTTTGATGGCACTGATGGCATCAACAGCAGATCCGCCTGTTGCAAGCATCGGGTCAACAACGATGAATTCTCTTTCTTCTACGTCAGCTGGAAGCTTCACGTAGTACTCAACCGGCTTCAAGGTTTCTGGGTCTCTGTATAAACCAACATGTCCAACCTTTGCAGCTGGGATGATTTTGAGCATGCCGTCCACCATACCGAGTCCTGCGCGCAGGATTGGTACAAGGGCTACTTTTTTACCGGCGATGGTTTTGGATGTTGCTTTGCCGACAGGAGTTTCAATTTCTACTTCCTCAAGCGGGAGATCACGCGTGATTTCAAAGGCCATAAGTGTTGCAACCTCATCAACCAGCTCTCTGAATTCTTTAGTACCCGTATTCTTGTCACGTATGTACGTAAGCTTATGTTGAATTAATGGATGGTCAAAAACGTATACTTTTCCCATACTGATCTCTCCTTACTGTTAAAATCCAATATTTAAGCACTCGCTTCATTTTACAGAAAAACGATTATTTCTTCAATCGTGAATTTTCTCTAACTAAGACTTCTATTTTCCTCTTTGTAGTATGTCCCTTTTTCACCCGAAAAAAGCCGCAAGTTATGCTAAACCTGCGGCCCATTTTCTTATAGAGAAGGATACAACTCGTATTTTCCAGAAAGTGCAGCAACACGTTCCGCCGCCTCTTTCAACTTCAATTCGTCTTCTGGGTTTTTAAGTGCTAGTCCAATAATGGCCCCGATTTCATCCATATCCCGAAGTCCAAATCCACGGGATGTGACCGCAGCTGTTCCGATGCGGATTCCACTTGTAACAAATGGACTTTCCGGATCAAACGGAATCGTGTTCTTATTGACCGTGATGCCGATGTCATCAAGAACTTTTTCGGCTGTTTTTCCTGTCAAACCTGCTGAACGTACATCAATTAAAAGTAAGTGGTTATCCGTGCCGCCTGACACGAGTGTCAAACCTTCCTTTTCCAGGCTTTCACCGAGACGCTTCGCATTTTCGATGATGTTTTTCGCATAGCCTTTGAAGCTTTCTTGGAGTGTTTCACCAAAAGCGACGGCTTTAGCAGCAATCACATGCATAAGCGGGCCGCCTTGGATGCCAGGGAAGATGGATTTATCAATTTTCTTCGCGAACTCTTCACGGCAGAGAATCATGCCTCCGCGCGGACCGCGCAAGGTTTTGTGCGTCGTCGTGGTGACAAAGTCCGCATAAGGGACCGGGCTTGGATGAAGACCTGCAGCCACAAGGCCGGCGATATGCGCCATGTCAACCATTAAGTATGCGCCGACTTCATCAGCGATTTCACGGAATTTCTTGAAATCAATTTCGCGCGGGTAAGCACTTGCACCAGCTACGATCAATTTAGGCTTGGCCTCCAATGCCTTTTGACGGACATCTTCATAATTAATGAGGTGAGTCTTTTCATCTACACCGTATTCCACGAAGTTATAAAGAACCCCGCTGAAATTGACCGGGCTGCCATGTGTTAAATGACCGCCATGCGAAAGATTCATGCCAAGAACGGTATCTCCCGGATTCAAGATGGTGAAATAAACGGCCATATTTGCTTGAGCACCAGAGTGAGGCTGGACATTGGCATGCTCTGCCCCAAAAATTTCTTTAGCACGATCGCGCGCCAAATCCTCGACAATATCAACATATTCACAGCCGCCATAATAGCGTTTCGCTGGATATCCTTCTGCATATTTGTTTGTCAGTACAGAGCCTTGGGCTTCCATAACAGCTTCACTGACAAAGTTCTCAGAAGCAATTAGTTCGATTTTTCCCCTTTGTCTTCCTAATTCTTGCTGGATCGCCTTAAATACTTGTGAATCCTGCTCTTGCAAATAGCTCATCTCTTTGCATCCTCCCTTTATCAAAAACACACTTACTTTTAAGAATTCCTACTCATTTTAGCATGAAACATACGCAGCGTCATTCTTTCCTAAGGCCTCTCATAACAAGCACGTGCCCCGCCAATTAGCTTCGGCCTTGTCATTGCACTCGTAACATGCGCCTGGCCGATAGTCTTAACTGATGTTCGGATCGGAACGGCCACATGCTTCAGATGCATACCAATCATCGTATCGCCAATATCGATACCGGCATCTGCCTTTATATGCTCAACAATGACTGGGTCTTTAAAGTGATTAAAGGCATACGTCGCCATCGCTCCGCCTGCGCTCCGCACCGGAACGACGGTTACTTCCTCAAGTGAATAACGAATCGCCGTCTCACGCTCGACGACAAGAGCACGGTTAATATGCTCACAGCCTTGAAACGCCACCTGAACCTTCGTGCGCTCCGCAAATTCGGCAATGGACGTATAGATGGCTCCCGCTGTATCAAGTGTTCCAGATGTGCCTATACGCTCGCCGATTACTTCACTCGTGCTGCACCCAATCACAAGAAGACGATTTTCATTTAACGGGAATACATTGTGTAATTCTTCAAGAAGGCTTGCTGTTTCAGTTTGAATTTCTTCAAGATGCCTTTTTGCCATAGTGCATTCCCCCGGTTTTTATTGCTCTAGATTAGCAATTTTATTAATGCGGTTTTCATGGCGTCCGCCTTCAAACTCAGTCGTAAGCCAGACCTTCGCAATCATACGGGCAAGCCCCGGGCCGACGACGCGCTCGCCCATTGTAAGCACATTACTGTTATTATGGGCTCTTGTTGCTTCCGCACTGAACACATCATGCACAAGTGCTGCACGAATGCCCTTCACCTTGTTGGCAGCAATGCTCATACCAATGCCTGTCCCGCAAATGAGGATGCCCCGGTCAAATTCGCCGGCCGCCACTTTCTCAGCAACTGGCTGGGCATAGTCAGGATAATCAACTGATGTTGCGCAATCACACCCAAAGTCCTCAAATTCAATACCCATTTCCTTCATTAAGTCAGCGATTTCATTCTTAATATTGATTCCGCCGTGATCTGATGCAAGAGCTACTTTCATAATCATATTCTCCCTTCAGCGTACAAAAGTTTAGTCACCTTTATAGTAGTACTAGTCGTTTATTTTTTCCACTAGGCCGCTAATTAATTGCTTTAATTCAATAAATGTTCGTTCATACATCTGCTTGCTTCCCCCATACGGATCCGATACATCCCGGTCATACGAATCTCCAAGAACAAACTCCTTAAGGGTAAAGGTACGCTCGATTGCTTGCGGGTAGCGGGAGGCTATAAGCTGCTTATGCCCCTCTGTCATGGTAAAGATATAATCTGCCCACTCTACCTCTTTCTCGCTAAATGGGCTGGCCGAATGATCATGGCTGATTTGATTGTCCTCGAGCACGAGCTTCGCATTGACGGAAGCTGTGTCTCCCGGAAACGCATAGACACCGGCCGATTTCACGCTGATTCCCTCGATTTGATAACTTTTTAGAATAGCTTCAGCCATCGGGCTTCGGCACGTATTCCCTGTGCATACAAATAAAATATTTTTCAAGGTGTTTCCCTCCTGCCCCTATTATAGATGATTTCACCTTAATAAAAAAAGGCGGCTAGACTAAAAGCAAGAGGGGCGGAAATGATGAGGAGAGTGTGGGTACGATGGAGGAATAGGAGTTTTAATCATCCGGATAGGCGCTCTTTGATTTCCCGCATTCCCGGCAGGAGTCGAGTAGCCTCAGCGAAATTCCATTACTTATTCAGAATAAACAAGTCTGTTGAAAACAAATAAAACCCTGAACTATTAGGCGTAATAATGATGAAATATCACCTAATAGTTTGGGCTTATCATTGGCTGAATTACTTATTTCCTGGTCCCTTCTATGCAAAGCTTTTTCTACTATATTAATTGCATCAATATCTTCAACCCAAATGCGAATAAGATGCTGCCGCCAATTACAAAGCTGTATTTGCCTAAGAAAGAGTGCACCTTCCTCCCTAACAATAGGCCGGCAATTGTCATGATGCAGGCGGTTATACCAAAGCACATAATTGCGATAAAGGCACGAGCCCCAATCATACCGAGGGATAATCCCACCGAGAAGCTGTCGAGACTCACACTCGTCGCAAAGAGCAGCAGCCCGAATCCGACTGGCGCAATGACAGCCTCCTCCTTGCCGCGCAGTCCTGATAGGAGCATCTGTAAGCCTAAGAATAATAAAAGCACCGCTCCAACAAAGGAAGCAAATGTTCCGAATTTACCAGTGAGAAAAGCTCCTGATAATATACCCAAATAAGGGAGCCATACATGGAAAATCCCGACAGTAATGCCGATCAAGGCTATCGTTCTCAGACGAAGCTTAAAAGATCCCATTCCAAGGCCGACGGAGAACGCATCCATGCCAAGCGCCAGGGCCATGATTATCATCGTGAACAGCTCTGAAACATAATGTTGATCCATAAGAAAAAAACCTCCCGGGACTAGCCTGCTTAAAAAGCATATGCCTGTCCTTGGAGGTTTAGAACCTATCCTTCTTTGATGATTCTGCCGCTTGCAGCCTTCAGTAAACGGTTCATGATCGCCTCGCCGATGCCATCATGCGGGAATGCCTCCCCAAAGATAACATCGGGTTTCTCATGATCGAACTGGCGCAGCACGCCATACATATTTTCCGCTACTGTTCTTAAATCCTGCAGGGTGCCCCCTTCAAGAATAATGTCGGCCTCGTACAAATCCTTATGTTCTTCTATCGTATAAACACCTACACGAAGTCCTTCTGCCCGCTTCTCATTCACTAATGATTGAAGGAAATCCGGGCTTCCGTCCACAAGAATGAGCGGTGCCTGCGGGGCATAATGCTTGTACTTCATCCCCGGTGCTTTTGGCGCTTCCTTCTCCTTCAACAGCCCTTTATCCACTTCTACAGGGCCAATGACTTCCTGCAATTGCTCGATGGTCACTCCGCCCGGACGAAGAATGAGCGGTACATCTCCGGTCATATCAAGAACAGTAGATTCCAGACCGACGCCTGTCGCTCCGCCGTCAACGATTCCGGCAATACGTCCACTTAAGTCCTCAGCCACATGCTCAGCTGTCGTCGGACTTGGCTTTCCGGATAGATTCGCGCTCGGTGCCGCGACCGGACAGCCTGATTCCTGTATGAGCTGAAGCGCCAATGGATGGTCAGGCATGCGGATTGCAACCGTTGCCAGGCCAGCTGTGACCGTATCAGGAAACATGCCCTCTTTTTTGTTAAAAATCAAGGTAAGCGGTCCCGGCCAGAAATGATTCATTAATGTTTGAGCCAATGCCGGGATATCCTCCACTAGGCCATTTAGCTGATTCTTATGCCCAATGTGGACAATTAGTGGATTATCGCTTGGTCTTCCCTTCGCCCGGTAGATATCCGCTACTGCCTGGGCGTCAAGAGCATTCGCTCCAAGGCCATAAACGGTCTCTGTCGGAAAGGCAACTAACTCTCCATCCCTAAGTTTTGCTGCGGCATCCACAATCTGTGGATAATTTTCGTGATTATCCACAAAGTTATCCACTTTCCAAATTTTCGTTTTCATCAATCACACCTACTGTCTCTTTAAATCACAAAGCTAAAAAGCCTTATAATATCGCATTTTTTCCCTATCAGTTACTATTTATCTTCTATATATAAAAACATTCCCCAAAAAGAAGGGGCTTTATCCACAGACTGTGAATAAAGCTGGCTTTTTCCGTGGATAAATCCACCTTTATACAATATCAACGGTATCTTCCCACTGAAGGTTATATATACCAATCGAGCTTTAACCGGCGATTGTCTATGAACCAGAATTCTTAAGCTTTAAGTCGTGATTAAATGACGACTCATAAAGTATACATCCTTCATTGTACACACCTTTTCCACAACAGGCGAATCTTTCACTTTATCCGGGAGGTCCTCCCCGCGACATGGCGCAAATTGCAATGCCTCAAAAAAAGCCATGGCCTGCTGTTTATTCGAGACAAGGAATACTTGTTCCACCCCTTGCTCCCTAGCGATAGCAAGCATGGCCTCAAACATAGCCGGCACCTGTGAGTGAGCCTCTGGCAGAAAGAGAAAAGAACGGAGCAGTCCAAATTCTTCACAGGCTTCAATCCCGATCATGCCTTTAATAGAATGCGCATCATCCTTTAGAAGAATGAATTTCCCGTTCTCTATCTCTTCAGCGGCCGCTTCCATTCCAGCCCGCTCCATAAACCGTATCGCAGGCTCAATATCCTGATTCTTCGCGATTGCCAAATAATACATACCTACCAATCCCCTCTCTATCATTTCTACTTCCATACATATGAATTGATAGAGTGAATAGAACTAAAAGAGCGAATCAACTATTTCCTTCAGGAAGAACTTCACCTCGACTTCCCCCTCATCTCGTTGTTCATATACGACCTTCGTCTCTTCCGCTGATTCCTCTTCATCAATCGATTGATTAACACCTTCAACCCTTGCTTCTTCTGCCTTTTGGGCTTCTTGTTCAATCGATTGATTAATAGCCCTATCACTTGAGACTTCTTCTGTTTGGCCAATCACTTCTTCCTTTGGTGCCTCTTCTTCTGGTTGAATGGAAGCAGCTTTATCGCCGGCGCGGCCAATTGCTGCTTCTTTAGATGATGCTTCTTCTGCTTGATTCACCGCTTCTTCACTTGCTTCCGTACCTTCATCCGTTTGAAAATCATCTTTTGTTTGTGCCTTCACAGCCGTCCCACTGCTAAAGTCCAGGAAGCATAGCGGCGGAAATAGAACACACCACCAGTTCTCCCCTTCCCCTGCTCCTAGGGTTATCTTGATGGCTTCATATTCTCCGGCAGGATATAAATATTGGCCATAAAGCTTGGTTGGAAAGACGGTTTTGCCAAACTGAACATCTACAGTCTGCACATCGCCCTCTCGTTCCATGACCTCCTGTGCGATTGCTTCAATCTCATCCAAACGGGAGGAGATCGTCTTGCGCGCTTCTTCTACACTTGTCAGCTCTGCTACCCAGCCGTTAATTTCTTCATTGACTTCATCCCTGATTTTTCTTTTCAATTCTTGATCAGCTTCATGATTGCTGTTTGCCAGGATTCGAAGACGAATCGCCTCAGACGGAATGATTTGGACCTCTGCATTCGTCTCATTGGTTTTAGGTGTCATAAAACCAGCCATAGTCGCCATAGATAAAAATAGAATATATAGTAAGGGTAAATACGTTCTCCCTCTCATCATCATCAAAAGCACCGTCCTTTCACTTATCAACAGTGTGGACAGTATTTCTCTATCTTAAACTATCATTATCTAATTTTTGTTGCGATTGTCATTTATTTCCTATATGATTTTCGAGAAAGGAGGGAAGAACAGTGGAAGACGTTATCTTTGAAGAGGAGCCAGGCTTTTTTGACAGCTTTGCTTTTGACACAGGGGCACCCATTTTTATTTTTATCGCACTAATATTCATCATCGTTATCAGCTTCATTGCCTACACCATCATCTCAGGGCTTATTCAATGGAAACGGAACAATGACCAAGCAAGGCTTTCAGTCCTCGCAAAGGTGGTCACGAAACGAACCGATACGCGTTCTGAGAGCACGTGGTATTACGCCACATTTGAGGTGGAAAGCGGGGACCGAATGGAGTTTGGTTTAAGCGGAAAAGAATTTGGTACGATTGCCGAGGGAGACGTTGGGACCCTTCAATTCCAAGGTACCCGCTATTTAGGGTTTGAGAGGATGGCATAAAGCCTCCTCTCTATTCTTTTATTACAGCAAATACCATCCGGTCCTTGCCATTAATGTCAAAGACAATGTCTGTTTCCGCTCCAGGAATGGAGGACTTAATCAGGGCTGCCACGCTCTCAGCCTGTCCTGCCCCAACCTCAAAGCCAACTAATGCCGGGAGACCCAGCACCTTAGACATATTGGCCGCAAGCTCACGATAGCAATCCAGTCCGTCCTCACCAGCAAAAAGGGCCATCGATGGTTCATGATCGGTTACGACCTCAGACATCCATTCTCGGTCACTCTCCGGGATATAAGGAGGGTTTGAGAGGAGGATATCCACCTTCTGCCCTGCATCGATCAGCGGGTCGAGAAGATTTCCCTGCATGAATCGAATCTCTGCCCCGTGAGCTGCCGCATTCCTTTTGGCGACTTCAAGCGCTCTATCTGATAAATCCACAGCAAGTACAGAAAGCCCAGGAAGCTCACAAGCCATCGTGACGGCGATGATGCCGCTTCCAGTCCCAATATCGGCAAGCGTCAGTGTCTGTTCTGCAGAGAATAGGTCCTTCTGTTTTTCAATCGCATGGTAGATGAGTTCTTCAGTTTCCGGGCGAGGGATAAGACAGTCACCGTTTACCGCAAAGGTTCGGCCATAAAACTCCTCAGAGCCGATGATATGCTGGATAGGCACGGCGTCTACACCATGCTTTCGCACAGACTCCTGGAATTGTTCAAGCACTTCAGCCGGCAGCTCCTCCTGCATAGCGGCAAGCAACTGGGCTCTTGTGTTCCCAAGCTGTGCCATTAAAAGCCATTCGCCGGCGTTTTCATCCCTTCCTTTTTCCCGTAAAAAAGAAGAAGCCCATTTCAGAGCTTCATATATCTTCATCATTCCTGCTCCGCATTCTCAAGGCGGCTTGCTTGGTCAGCCATGATAAGTGCATCAATGACTTCATCAAGCTTGCCTTCCATGATTTGGTCGAGCTTTTGAATTGTGAGACCAATGCGGTGGTCTGTTACACGGTTTTGCGGGAAATTATATGTGCGAATCCGCTCAGAGCGATCCCCTGTACCAACCGCGCTTTTACGTGTTTTATCGTATTCGGCCTGTGCCTCTTGCTGGAATTTATCATAAATACGGGCACGAAGAACCTTCATTGCTTTTTCTTTATTCTTGATTTGGGACTTCTCATCCTGGCAGGATACAACGATCCCTGTAGGCATATGGGTCAGACGCACTGCTGACATCGTCGTATTAACGCTTTGTCCGCCAGGACCGCTGGATGCGAACGTATCCACACGGATATCCTTATCATGAACCTCTACTTCTACCTCTTCCGCTTCCGGCAGGCAGGCCACTGTTGCCGTGGATGTATGAATCCGTCCGCCCGACTCGGTCTCAGGAACACGCTGCACGCGGTGTGCCCCATTTTCGAATTTCATCTTCGAGTAGGCGCCATTACCATTGATCATGAAAATAATCTCTTTATAACCGCCTAAGCCCGTCGGGTTGGAGTCCATGACTTCAATCTTCCAGCCCTGTGCCTCTGCATAGCGGCTGTACATACGATAAAGACTGCCCGCAAACAGTGCTGCTTCATCCCCGCCGGCTGCGCCGCGGATTTCCATGATAACGTTCTTATCATCATTCGGGTCCTTCGGAATGAGAAGAATGCGAAGCTTTTCCTCAAGCTCGGTCATTTGGCCGCTAAGCTCGTCCACTTCCTCCTTCACCATCTCGCGCATATCCGCGTCAAGCTTCTCTTCAAGCATCGCCTTCGCGTCTTGAAGCTGAGAGCGTACTTCTTTGTATTCTCTATAAGCAAATACCGTATCCTGGATATCGGATTGCTCCTTGGAATATTCACGGAGCTTAGTCGTGTTATTGACGATATCCGGATCACTCAATAATTCATTTAATCTTTCATATCGGTCTTCAACCGCTTGTAATCGATCGATCAATCTATTCACCTCATCAACAGGTTTTATCTGCATCGGCGCATTAATCCGCCGTCTCAATTCAATTATCTATTGTAACACACAAGGCAGCAAATAAGAAAATTCACTTCCAGCACCCACTAAAAAAACACCCTCTTCATGAAGGTGTTTCCTAAGGGGTTATTCAAGTATGCCGCCATCAAGCGGAGCTGACACAATCTCTCTCTTGCCAGGCACTTCATGGTGGTGTCGGCACCTAGGCTCATAGGATTCCGATGCGCCAACCAAGATGACTGGATCCTCATATCCCGCCGGCTTCTCATCAATTAGACGCTGCGTACGGCTGGCTGGTGATCCGCATACTGAGCAGACAGCCTGGAGCTTGGTCACTTGTTCCGCATGACACATCAATTGAGGCATCGGACCAAACGGCTCCCCTCTGAAATCTTGGTCAAGACCGGCCAAAATGACACGATATCCGCTATCAGCCAAGTGCTGGGCGACCTCAACAATCTCTTCATCAAAGAATTGCACCTCATCAATGGCAATCAAATCTGTATCCATATCAATATGCTCAAAGATTTTAGATGAATGTGTAATGGACTTCGCTATAACAGATGATCCATTGTGGGAAACGACCGCCTCCTCACTGTAACGATTATCAATAGCGGGTTTGAATACTGCGATGGATTGCTTGGCAAATACCGCTCTCCTCACTCTTCGAATCAATTCTTCAGATTTGCCGGAAAACATGCTGCCACAAATTAATTCCATCCAGCCCGTTTGTTTCATTTCGTACATGCGATGGTGTCTCCCTTCGTTCATTCATACTTGATCATAAGAATTATGCTTACCACTAGTGCTTATTATATCATGATTAAAAATCCATAAGAATGTATAATTGCATATCTTGCTTAATTTCTCTCGGCGCAAAATAACTTTTCTTTATAACAAAAATTGGCCGAATAAAAAACAGGCAAGCGGCTTACCCGCTGCCTGTTCCTAGTAAAATCATTATTATTATTGTTGTTGAGATTTGAAACCGTACTTCTTGTTGAAACGTTCAACACGTCCATCAGCAGAAGCGAATTTTTGACGTCCAGTGTAGAATGGGTGGCACTCAGAGCAAACCTCTACGCGCACTTCCTCTTTAACGGAGCCAGTTTCAAATTCATTACCACAAGCACATTTAACCATGGCTTTTTTGTAATTAGGGTGAATTCCTGCTTTCATCTTTTCCACTCCTTCCGCCCTGAGTCTTTCGAAACAGAGTTATAAGGTGTACATCCACTTATGTGAAGCACACTTAAAATAGTATAACAGACATACATTTATAAATCAACAAATCGAATCTTTTTCTTTAGAGGATTCTCTTTGTATTCGTTGACTTCTTCATTTCATCATCAAGATAGTCAAAAAACTCTTGGTTGGTCTTAGTCTGCTTCAATTTACGCAGCAAGCGCTCGGCAAAATCTGGCATATCGGACATCGTTTTGCGAATTGCCCAAAGCTTCTCCAAATGATCCTTCGGAATGATGAGCTCTTCTTTCCGTGTGCCGGAGCGGCGAATGTCGATGGCCGGGAAGATCCTTCTCTCCGCAAGGGAACGATCAAGGTGCAGCTCCATATTGCCTGTTCCTTTGAATTCCTCATAAATGACGTCATCCATACGTGAACCTGTATCCACAAGTGCCGTTGCAAGGATGGTCAAGCTGCCGCCTTCTTCAATATTACGGGCTGCCCCGAAGAATCGCTTCGGACGGTGGAAGGCTGCCGGGTCAATCCCGCCGGAAAGTGTCCTTCCGCTTGGCGGAATAACCAGGTTATAGGCTCTTGCCAATCGCGTGATACTATCCATGAGGATAATAACGTCACGCTTATGCTCAACGAGGCGCATCGCTCTCTCCAGTACAAGCTCAGCAACTTTGATATGGTTTTCTGGCACCTCATCAAAGGTAGAGCTGACGACATCACCTTGTACAGAACGCTCAATATCGGTTACCTCTTCCGGACGTTCATCAATCAAAAGCACGATTAATTCTGCCTCCGGATGATTCGTCGTAATCGCATTAGCGATCTCCTTTAAGAGCATCGTTTTACCAGCTTTAGGAGGAGCGACAATCAATCCCCTCTGGCCGAAGCCGACAGGAGCGATGATGTCCATCACACGAGTGGACATATTACGCGGGGTTGTTTCAAGAATGACCTGACGATCCGGGTATAGCGGCGTAAGCGCAGGGAAATGGACACGCTCCTTCGCAGATTCCGGATTATCGCCATTAACCGCTTCCACATGAAGCAATCCGTAATATCGTTCATTCTCCTTAGGCGGGCGTACCTTTCCGGATACCTTGTCCCCATTTCGCAGATCGAAACGACGAATTTGGGATGCGGAAATATAGATATCCTCACTGCTTGGTGAATAATTGATTGGACGAAGGAAGCCGAATCCTTCAGAAGGAATGATTTCAAGAACGCCCTCCATAAATAAATAGCCGTCCCGCTCCGCTTGCGCCTTCAGAATGGCAAAAATAAGCTCCTTTTTCGTTAGCTTGCTGTAATAGGATACTTTATATTTCTTCGCTTGTTCATATAGTTCTTTCAGTTTTAAATTTTCTAAATCAGAAATAGTTAATTCCATTATGACACCACACTTTAAATTAATAAGTTATATTTTTTTGGTTGAACTAGTGAATGATTAATGATACTTGGATAGGAATTCAAGAAGAAAAGAATCAGAAGATAATAGAAGCAGTTGTGGTAATGGGTATACCGTTAAGAGTTAACGACCTTCATACGAATCAAACATATTTTATTGTACTCGGTTTTCATGCATACTTCAACTTTTAGAGTTCACTTATGAAATCAACACAACTACCGCAATATTCATAATATAACACAATTTTTTAAAAATTATAACAAATCCTCCAGCTTATTTATCTGGAGGATTTGTTTCAATGCACCAAATTACGATTTAATGACCAGATTTGGTTTTTTCTTCAAGCTGTGTTTTCCTTCGATGAAACGCACTGTTCCTGACTTTGCTCTCATAACGACTGAATGTGTGAGACCATAATTATTGCTTTTAAATTGAACACCTTTGAGCAGCTCTCCGTCTGTCACGCCAGTAGCGGCGAAAATAGCATCTTCTCCGCGAACAAGGTCCTCCATGAGGAGAATCTTATTGACGTCAATGCCCATATTCAAGCAGCGTTCTTGTTCTGCTTCGCTCTGCGGGATGAGCTTGCCTTGAATTTCTCCTCCGAGACATTTAAGGGCAACAGCGGCAAGCACACCCTCCGGAGCTCCCCCGGAACCAAATAGAATGTCCACACCCGTGTCATCAAAGGCTGTGTTGATGGCTCCGGCTACATCTCCATCATTGATGAGCTTAATACGGGCACCCGCTTCTCTCAGCTGATAAATGATTTCTTCATGGCGTTTGCGGTTCAGCACGGTTGCCACGATGTCTTCTATGTCTTTATTCTTAGCCTTGGCAACCGCTTTCAGATTATCAATGATTGGTGCATTAATGTCAATGCTTCCGACTGCTTCGGGACCGACAGCAATCTTGTCCATATACATATCAGGGGCATGCAGCAAATTGCCGTGATCTGCAACCGCAAGTACGGCCAGGGCATTCCAGCCTCCTGAGGCGACGATATTTGTTCCTTCGAGCGGGTCAACGGCCACGTCTACACGCTGTCCATATCCCGTTCCTAATTTCTCGCCAATATAGAGCATTGGGGCTTCATCCATCTCACCTTCCCCAATCACAACCGTGCCCTTCATAGGAACTGTATCAAAAACGTCCCGCATGGCGCTTGTTGCGGCATCATCCGCCTCATCCTTCTTACCGCGCCCCATCCATCTTGCAGAGGCCAATGCTGCTGCCTCGGTTACCCTAACCAACTCCATTGATAAACTTCTTTCCATCCTGCAACCCCCGCTTCTTTTTGGCTTATGAATTCTCCAGCTGCTCAATCTCTCTTTCGGTTAACTCTTCTCTCCAAATCGTTGCTCCAAGACCAGACAGCTTGTCCACGATAAAACTATAGCCACGGTCAATATGTTCTACACCTGTTATCTCTGTCACGCCTTCTGCCAAAAGCCCTGCTGCGATTAAGGCGGCCCCTGCGCGCAGGTCACTCGCTTTAACTCTGGCACCCGTCAATTGAACCGGTCCATTCACGATAGCTGAACGTCCCTCTACCTTAATGCTTGCATTCATTCTCCGCAATTCATCAATATGCTTAAAACGAGCTCCATAAATCGTGTCCGTTACAATTGCCGAGCCTTCTGCCTTTGTCAAAAGAGTAGTGAACGGCTGCTGGAGGTCAGTCGGAAAACCTGGATAAACCAGTGTCTTTATATCAACTGCCTTTAATTTATCTGTTTTCGGGATGTAGATCTGATCATCCCTTTCTTCAACGACGACGCCCATCTCCCTCAATTTAGCAATCAGGGACTCAAGGTGCTGAGGAATGACATTGTCAATAAGGATTCCTTCCCCAGCCGCAGCCGCAATAATCATGTAGGTGCCTGCCTCGATTCGGTCTGGAATGATGGTATGACGGCAGCCGTGCAGTTCCTCTACCCCCTCGATGCGAATCACATCGGTTCCAGCCCCCTTGATACGAGCGCCCATATTGGTTAAAAGGGTTGCCACATCGATAATTTCCGGCTCTTTAGCGGCATTCTCAATAATGGTCTTTCCCTTTGCCAATACGGCTGCAAGCATAATATTGATGGTCGCCCCTACACTGACGACATCCAGATAAATACGTGCACCGCGAAGTTCATCAGCACGCAGGTAAATAGCGCCCTGCTCATTCGTCACCTGTGCACCCAATGCTTCAAATCCTTTAATATGCTGGTCAATTGGGCGCGGCCCAAGGTAGCAGCCACCTGGGAGCCCAATGACGGCTTTCTTGAATTTGCCGAGCATCGCACCCATCAAATAATAGGAAGCACGCAGCTGCTTCACTCGTCCGTTTGGCAATGGCATTGGGACCATCTGAGAAGGATCGACGGTCATTTCATTATTCTCAAGCGTCACCTTCCCGCCAATCTCCTCAAGCAATCCTTTAAGCATTTCTACATCAGAGATCTCAGGCAATCCTTCAATCGTAACAGAGGAGCCGGCCAAGATAGTCGCCGGAATTAAAGCTACCGCGCTATTCTTGGCACCGCTTATACGAACTTCCCCTTTTAACGGGTAACCACCTGCTATTTTCAGCTTTTCCATAATTACTCCCTTCAGCGCCACATGATGTTCTCACAACCCATCTGTGATCGGCGAGAATAAGGTATCCCTTTATTCATAACTTCCAGACAAAAAACTTTCCATCTTACTATTTTACACATATTCCCATGAATAATGTACTACTTTTGGAAATTATTAGGACCCGATGCTTTCCCAATCCTTCAAGAAGGCTTCAATTCCCTTGTCAGTTAACGGATGCTTGCATAATTGCAGGATGACCTTATACGGAATAGTCGCAATATGCGCACCGCGCAATGCTGCTTGTGTCACGTGCTGCGGATGACGAATGCTCGCTGCGATGATTTCAGAATCAATATCATGGATAGCGAAGATTTCTGCAATTTCAGCAATTAAGTCCAACCCATTTTGGCCAATATCATCAAGTCTTCCGATAAACGGAGATACATAGGTTGCCCCTGCTCTTGCCGCTAAGAGAGCCTGATTAGCATTAAAGATGAGGGTTACATTTGTTTTGATGCCTTCATCAGTCAACGCGCGTACTGCTTTCAGCCCATCCGGCGTCATTGGAATCTTTACGGTAATATTCGGCGCAATTTTCGCAAGCTCTTTTCCTTCACGGATCATTTCTTCCGCTTCAAGAGAGATAACCTCTGCACTGACAGAGCCAGGTACGAGCGCAGTAATCTCACGGAGGCGATCATGGAAGGATACACCTTTTTCTTTCGCCACTAATGATGGGTTTGTTGTTACGCCAGAAAGTACGCCCAACGCATGTGCTTCTTTGATTTCATCTAAATTAGCTGTATCGATAAAAAATTTCATCTTTTATTCCTCCTGTAATCTGTGTTTTATTCTTCCTATATTGTGGCACTCTTGCCCCCATAAGAGCAAATAATTCTATTAAATCTTACCCAATTTTATACTACATTAAAAAAGAGATGTCTTCATCCCTAAAGTAGAAGACATCTCATTCAAATAAGAGATAATTAAGCTTTTCCGTTTGAACCGAACTCACGGATTTTCCCAATAACCGTTTCTTTAATCGCTTCGCGTCCCGGTCCGATAAATTTCCGTGGATCATAGACTTCTTTGTCAGCGTCAAGCACTTCGCGAACACGCTTCGCAAAAGCGATTTGGTTCTCAGTATTAACGTTGATTTTAGATGTCCCTAAAGAGATAGATTTTTGGATGTCCGCTACAGGAATGCCAGTACCTCCGTGTAATACTAATGGCATATTCGTAAGGTTTTTGATTTCCTCCATTTCGGCAAATCCAAGGTTTGGCTCACCCTTGTATGGTCCGTGTACAGAACCAAGCGCTGGAGCTAGGCAATCGATGCCTGTTTTCTCAACAAGCTCTTTACATTCTTGCGGATCAGCATAGATTACACCGTCAGCAACAACGTCATCTTCTTGTCCGCCGACTGTTCCAAGCTCTGCCTCAACAGAAACTCCATTAGCGTGAGCATATTCAACAACTTTCTTTGTTGTTTCAATGTTTTCCTCAAATGGATGATGAGAAGCATCAATCATAACAGATGTGAAACCTGCATCAATCGCCGCTTTACATTTATCGTAAGAAGAACCATGATCAAGGTGAATCGCAACAGGAACCGTAATGTTCATGTCTTCTAAAAGACCTTTAACCATCATAACAACGGTTTTGAAACCGCCCATATGGCGAGCAGCACCTTCAGATACACCAAGGATAACTGGTGATTTTTCTTCTTCTGCAGCTGCTAGAATAGCTTGAGTCCACTCTAGGTTGTTGATGTTAAACTGTCCAACTGCATATTTACCTTCCAATGCTTTGTTGAGCATTTCTGTCATTGAAACTAAAGGCATGTTTTTTCCTCCTTGTTTAATAATAAGAGCACTTAAAGAAGTCACCCTTATCATTTTCCCAAATGGGTCAATATGTATTCCTTATCTGAAAAAGGACATCAGAAAAGAAGTCATATATAGCATACCAAAATTGTGAATAAAGTATCAATATTCATGATTTATTTCCTTTTAACTATCGAAATTTGCCACCAAAAGGTGTTTCTTGACAGCCTTTCGGATATCATCAATATCAAATGGCTTAGCAAAATGGGTCAAAGCTCCCAGACTAAGTGCCTCTTCAATCATATCAAGCTCTCCATAAGCCGTCATAATTAAAACGCGAATATCCTTATCCGCTTGCTTCATTCTCTTCAAAATCTCAATGCCATCCATACCCGGTATCTTCATATCAAGCAGAACAAGATCAGGATCCTCTTGTTTCTGGAGAACGAGTGCCTGCTCCCCGTTTGCAGCCATAAAAGTTTGATAGCCTTCCTGCTGTAATACTTCGTTTAACAGTATCCTGATTCCGAACTGATCATCCACGATTAGAATCTTTTTATCGTTCATACTCTCCCAGCTCCTTCTACACCGTTAACCTATAAAACATCTATCATTTATATCTTCTCTTCCGAAGTCGAAAATACCTTCCGTAACCATAAATTGGATAATAAAAATAATACCTTTTCCCTAATCTATCATGAAAGCTTTGACAAGTTCATGAGATTCGCATACTGTATCTACTAGATATAGGAACTTTCCCTTTAAATTTTTTGACAGGAGCTGAGAGATATTGTTAAAAGTATTCCTGACACAATTAACAGGTGTATATAAAAAAATTGAGCAAGAAGAACAAGAAAGCATCGAGGACGCTGCGCGCCTTTTAGCCCAGGCCTTAACGGCAAAAGGGCAAGTCTACATCCACGGTTTTAAGGAGATGGAAGGAATCGTCTCCCAGGCAATCAATGGCCCTGAACCATTGAAGGGTCTGAAAAAACTATACAGCGGACAATACATGGTTCAAGCCCAGCAACGCGACCGCGCCATTATCTTCGCCCGCTCCGCAACTGAAAAAGAAGCCGTCGCCCTCGCAGAATCCCTGCGCGGCCAGCACGTCCCCTTTGTCGCTGTCTCTCAAGGCATCAAGCCAGAGGAAGAAGGCAAGCCAAACTTAGCTGAAATCGCTGATGTGCATGTCGATATCAAGGCGGCACGAGGACTTGTGCCAAACGAAGACGGGACAAGAAGCGGAATTCCTACACTCGCCGCTGCGCTTTTTGCCTATCAGGGCATCATCATGGCCGTGGATGAAATATTGCGGGAATATGAGGAAGAATAAAACGAGAAATATGTAAGATAGGATAGACACGAATGCCCTTTTGGCAGATATTCGTGTCTATTTTTATTTATGAAAATTCCTAACGACGGGTTCCCCCTTACTTCAATATGAGGAGTCGATTAGCTTCCTCCATGTACTCTTCCATAACATGGTGTTGAATGAGCATCTGATGATGATGATCGTTACTTTGGTCAGACAGATTTAGGCCGACACCCCCTAAAGAAAGGAAAAGGCAATCTTGATGGACAACAGGGTCAATACTTAGGTTTCCTAAGCCGAATAAGCAAACTCGACTAATGAGTAGATGAAGGAATAGACTTCGAATCCGAACCATATGGTTCTCAGGAAGAGTTGATTTAACATAATCATTTTTAATTATTCATTCGCGGTCTAAGGGGGATGTTTTGTTAACATGCCATCATTATCTTCAAATATCATTGAACCCATATATCGAGGAGAAGGGGAATACTGTTTTTGATAAGGTAATTTCCATGACATGCAGTGACCTATTTTCGGCAGAATGGGCGAGACTCCTGCGGGAAAAGCAAGCAAATCGAGACCCCACAGCGCGGAGCGCGAGGAGGCTTGATGCTTGCCCGCGGAAAGCGAGCCCATTCTGCCGAAAATAGCTTAATATTGAAATTAAGTGCAATGATAGAAAACTATAGACCAAACCCTTATCGGATTTGGTCTACAGTCTGAGGAGAACACCTAAATTGTGTTCTCCTTTTTATTATATCTTATCTCTCTTCCAAAGACGCTTTTACGAAGTCGCGGAAAAGCGGCTGCGGGCGTGTTGGTCTTGAGATGAATTCCGGGTGGAACTGGGATGCGACAAACCATGGGTGATCTTTGAGCTCAATGATCTCAACCAGGCGGCCATCTGGGCTTGTGCCGGAGAAGACGAAGCCTTGTTTTTCCATGTCTTCGCGGTAGTGGTTATTGAATTCATAGCGATGGCGATGACGTTCATATACCACTTCTTCTTTGTATGCTTCAGCTGTTTTCGTGCCTGGTACCACTTTACATGGGTACAGTCCTAGGCGAAGCGTTCCGCCAAGGTCCTCGACATCCTTTTGCTCAGGAAGCAAGTCGATGATTGGGTTTGTCGTAGCTGGATTGATCTCTGATGAGTTCGCATCCTCGAGTCCAAGAACATTGCGCGCAAATTCAATAGATGCAAGCTGCATGCCTAGGCAGATGCCAAGGAATGGTTTCTTATGTGTTCTTGCATATTCGATTGCAGCGATTTTCCCTTCGATCCCGCGGTCACCGAAACCGCCAGGAACAAGGACACCGGCTACATCGCCAAGAAGCTCTTCTACGTTTTCTTTTGTTACTTCTTCAGCATTGATCCATTTAATCTTAATGTCTGCGTCAAATGCGTATCCAGCGTGCTTAAGAGACTCGACAACAGAGATGTAAGCATCCTGCAATTCAACATATTTACCGACAAGGCCGATTGTCACTGTTTTGGATAGATGCGTTACTTTCTCAACAAGCTCTTTCCATTCTGTCATTTCTGCATCTGGCGTTTGCAATTTCAAATGGTTGCAGACGATTTGGTCCATCTTTTGGTCTTGGAGCATCAATGGCACTTTGTATAGAGTGTCTGCATCAGGGCATTCAATTACAGCATTTTTGTCGATATCACAGAATAATGCTAGCTTGTCCTTCATATCTTGAGAAATTGGCATTTCTGTACGAACGACGATGATATTTGGCTGGATGCCAAGGCTGCGCAGCTCTTTTACGCTATGCTGGGTTGGTTTTGTTTTCATTTCGCCGGCCGCTTTAAGATACGGAATTAATGTACAGTGTATGTACAATACATTGTCAGAGCCGATATCGCTCTTGATTTGGCGAATTGCCTCAAGGAATGGCAAGGATTCAATATCCCCTACTGTTCCGCCGATTTCTGTGATAACCACGTCAGCGTTTGTATCATGGCCTGCCTTCAGGATTCGTTCTTTAATTTCATTGGTGATATGCGGAATGACTTGGACTGTCCCGCCAAGATAATCACCGCGGCGTTCCTTTTTCAATACATGGGAGTAGATTTTTCCTGTCGTCACATTAGAGAGCTTGGAAAGATTGATGTCAATAAAGCGCTCATAGTGGCCAAGGTCAAGATCTGTTTCCGCACCATCATCTGTAACGAATACTTCACCATGCTGATAAGGACTCATTGTACCTGGGTCAACGTTGATATATGGATCGAATTTTTGGATTGTCACCTTTAACCCTCTATTTTTTAGCAAACGACCTAGAGAAGCAGCTGTGATTCCTTTTCCTAGTGAGGAAACAACGCCTCCAGTAACAAAAATATACTTTGTCATAAAAAAACCTCCTACCATTCTACATATTAAATTTGCACGGATAACTATCTATTTCAATCTTACTTTTCGTTAAAATCAACCGACGTATCCATAAAAAAATAAAAACGCCCCCTTGCGAACAAGGGAGCGTTAATTGCTATAATTAGTATCCTTTACTAATAAAGGAGCCCAAATAATATTCTACAAAGATTGACACTTGAAGTCAAGGATTGATGTTTAGCGAATATCTTCCTCGTCCTCAAAGTCCTCTTCTTCTTCTTCTTCTTCTTCATCATCTTCGATAACAAATTTATCTTTGATAATTTCTTCTTCGTCTTCAATCAAGTCATCATCATCGTCATCGACATCTTCATCGAAGTCGTCATCAATTAGATCTTCGTCGTCATCATCATCATCATAATCATCGATATCATCGAAATCTAAGTCTTCATCATCTTCATCGATTGCATCGAAGTCAACTAAATCGTCATCATCAACGACTTTCTTGCCTTTTTTCTTCTTCACTTTGGAAGCAGGAACGGTTTCTTCTTCGACTTGTTCAACAGGATACCAGCCTTTTAATCCCCAGCGGTTATCCCCGATGCTGATGAAACGGCCATCAACGTTCAGGTCTGTGTAGAACTGTCCGATTTTTTCCGCCACTTCCTCGTTTGATAAACCAAGTAATTTTTGGATCTCATCCATCATCACTTTAAAGTCTATGGCTTCTTTCTTTTCTATAAGTAATAAGTTTGCAATTTCAATGAAGGCCATTTCACGAATATCTTCGACAGACATCTTGGCTAAAGTCATTGTTCGCACATCCTTTCTATCAAATCAACATCAAAATACCCATTTATGCATATCCCATTATAACCAAACGGCTTATCATAATGCCACTTTATTTTACTTCTTGTCTCTAATTCCTTGCTTCCACTGTTTATAAGCCATGAAAGTTAGAAAGATAGAAATGAGAAAGTAGCCGACTGCTCCAAGGGAATGATCGTAAAGAACCCGAAACAGCCAAAAGAACGCAAGAAGGATGACCAGGCTGCCGAAAGCACGCTGCATATCCATTACTATACCTCCTGTTCTTCATTATGGCCCGCTTTTATATAACTTATAAGGAAGATGACAGTTTTATCCTATCATACAAATAGAAAGGACAGACCATAATAAATTGAATATTTTTAGTATGTACAAAAATGCGCGGAGGAGAACCCTCCGCGCCGAGGGGATTACATGTTTCTGCGATATTGTCCCCCAACCTCATATAAAGCATGTGTAATCTGTCCAAGACTTGCTACACGAACCGTCTCCATCAATTGTTCAAAGATATTCTCACCTCGTATCGCCGCTTCCTTCAAGCGTTCAAGTGCAGCACCCGCCTCCTGCTGATGCTTCTCCTTAAATGCTTCCAGATTTCTAAGCTGCAGGTCCTTCTCTTCCTTCGTAGCACGGGCAAGCTGCATATTGTTGACCTCATCCTCACTCGGCGGATTCGGGTTCAAATACGTATTCACCCCGATGATTGGAAGCTCGCCATTATGCTTTTTCGTCTCATAATGCATCGATTCATCCTGTATCTTGCCTCGCTGGTATTGCATCTCCATGGCACCAAGCACACCGCCGCGGTCATTGATGCGTTCGAACTCCTGTAAAACGGCTTCTTCCACAAGGTCTGTCAGCTCATCGATGATATAAGAGCCTTGAAGGGAATTCTCATTCTTCATCAGTCCGAATTCCTTCGTGATAATCATTTGAATTGCCATGGCCCGGCGCACAGATTCCTCCGTTGGCGTCGTGATCGCTTCATCATATGCATTTGTATGCAAGGAATTGCAATTGTCCTGCAGGGCGATGAGCGCCTGCAAGGTTGTTCGAATATCATTGAAATCAATTTCCTGTGCGTGTAAGGAGCGGCCGGATGTTTGAATATGATACTTCAGTTTCTGACTCCGCTCATTTGCGCCATATTTCTCCTTCATGACGATAGCCCAGATCCTGCGCGCCACGCGGCCCAATACGGTGTATTCTGGGTCAAGGCCATTGGAGAAAAAGAATGATAGATTGGGAGCAAAGTCATCAATCTTCATGCCGCGGCTCAAATAATACTCTACATACGTAAAGCCATTGGAGAGCGTGAAGGCAAGCTGAGATATTGGATTCGCCCCTGCTTCAGCGATATGGTAGCCTGAGATGGAGACAGAGTAATAATTCTTCACTTGATTGCTGACGAAGTATTCCTGGATGTCACCCATCATTTTCAAGGCAAATTCTGTTGAGAAGATACACGTATTTTGCCCTTGATCCTCTTTTAAAATATCAGCCTGAACGGTCCCTCGAACAACTTGAAGCGTTTCACTCCTAACGTTCTGCGCTTCTTCCTCTGTAAGCTTACGCCCAAGCTCTTGTTCCTTTTTCTCAAGCTGCTGATCAATTGCCGTGTTCATGAACATCGCAAGAATTATAGGAGCCGGTCCGTTAATTGTCATCGAAACGGAGGTACTTGGCGCACATAGGTCAAAGCCGGCGTAAAGCTTCTTCATATCATCAAGCGTACAAACGCTCACACCGCTCTCCCCAACCTTGCCGTAAATATCAGGACGGATATGCGGGTCCTCGCCATATAAGGTGACCGAATCAAAGGCCGTGCTCAGCCGTTTAGCCTCATCATCCTTTGAAAGATAATGGAAGCGGCGGTTCGTCCTTTCTGGAGATCCTTCTCCGGCGAATTGACGTTTCGGATCCTCCTCCTTCCGCTTGAAAGGGAAGACCCCAGCCGTAAACGGGAATTTTCCCGGAACATTCTCGCTTCGGACCCAGCGGACAATCTCCCCGTAATCCTTGAATTTCGGCAGGGCCACCTTTGGTATGGCCAGGCCACTTAAAGAAATGGTCTTCAGCTCGGTCCGGATTTCCCGGTCGCGTACCCTTGTCACTAGCTCATCCCCGCTGTATGATTTCCTTTGCGCTTCCCATCCTTCGATAATCTCGACTGTGTCCGGATGGAGTGATTGCTTCGTCTTTTCCTTTAGCTGCTGCAGCGTTTCAATGGTATCTCCGCTCTCAGCGAGGGCTTCAATCGTCCCCTCAATCTGGAAAAGTCTGCGGGCTGACTCCTCTTCACGTGCGGTGCGCTCATGATAGGACCGAACGGCATCAGCAAGTTCGCGCAAATAGTATTGACGGTCCGGCGGGATAATCGTATGCTGCTTCTCGGTCTTCGCATCCTTGCTGTAGCGCGTCTTGTAGTCGGTTCCGGTATACTTTGCCATCGCCTCAATCAAGGCGGCAAATAACGCATTTGTCCCTTCGTCATTGAATTGGCTGGCAATCGTGCCATACACCGGCAGCTCTGCTAAGTCACGATCAAAGAGATTGCGGCTGCGCTGATATTGCTTTTGCACCTGGCGCAGGGCATCCTGAGACCCTTTCCGTTCAAATTTATTAATAACGATGAAATCTGCGTAATCAATCATATCAATCTTCTCAAGCTGGGTTGGGGCTCCAAATTCACTTGTCATCACATACATCGAAATATCGCAAACATCCGTGATTGCTGCATCCCCTTGGCCAATTCCGCTTGTTTCGACGATGACTGCATCATAGCCAGCGGCCTTCACAACAGCAATCGCATCCTTGATGGAGGAGGATAGCTCTGAGCGCGAGTCCCTTGTCGCCAGGCTTCTCATATAGACGTTCGGATGAAAGATAGCATTCATGCGGATTCTGTCCCCAAGCAGGGCTCCGCCTGTTTTCTGCTTCGTCGGGTCAATGGATAAAATGGCCAGACGGTGATCCGGAAGCTCCCGAATAAAGCGGCAGATCAGCTCATCCGTCAGCGAGCTCTTTCCTGCTCCGCCGGTGCCAGTAATCCCAATAACAGGAATGGTGCCCGCAGCACTTGCTAGACCCTCTAATGCTGGCTCAGTCGTCGCCGCCTCTTCTGAACGGAACAGCTTGTTTTCTGCCATGGTAATCGCGCGGGCGACAGCGAGCGGCTGGTCAGGATTAAGTGTTTCCGCTGAAATGCTCTCTAGTGCCGGCAGCGGGAAATCACATTCCTTGATTAATAGCTCCATCATGCCGTCCAGGCCAAGTTCGCGCCCGTCCTCTGGCGAAAAGATGCGGGCGATTCCGTAATCATGCAGCTCCTTGATCTCCCGCGGGATGATGACTCCTCCCCCGCCGCCATAAATACGAATATGAGAGGCTCCTCTTTCCTTTAATAAATCATACATGTATTTGAAATATTCCACATGGCCGCCTTGATAGGAGGAAACGGCAATCCCCTGTACATCCTCTTCAATAGCCGCACTCACAACCTCTTCCACCGAGCGATTATGCCCTAGGTGAATGACCTCCGCTCCCTTTGCCTGAAGAATTCTCCTCATGATATTCACGCTGACATCATGCCCGTCAAAAAGGCTTGATGCCGTGACAAAGCGGATATGATTCTTCGGTTTGTACTCGCTGTTCATATTGTTCCCCCTCTACTGACTGTATTGGTTCCTTCCGTGATCCCCTTTAGCAGAAAATCCGTTTGTGAGTCGATATAATCCTCTATCGAGAACTTCTTGCCAATGGCCCAGCGCCTAAATGCCCACATCTGCCCATGGACGATAATATTATGGGCTAGCAAATACGTCTGTTCTGCCTCAAGCTCGATTTCCTCGTGCTCGAGACAAGCGACAATTAACTTCTCAAACATGCGCGCCATCTCAATCTCTTTATTTAGCACATATGGCAGTGCTGTCTTATTCAAGGACTTAGCTTCCTGATACATGACAAGTACCTCATCCTGCATTTCATCACAGATGCGAAAATAAAAGGAGATGCCAAGACGCAATCCTTCAAGTGTGCCTTCACTTAATTCAAGGGCCTTTTGCAGCCGCTCCTTCACCTCATCATAAATATTGTCGCAAACGAGATAGAGGATATCGTCCTTTGACCGGATATATTCATATAATGTGCCGATGCTAAATCCTGCTGCTCTCGCAATCTCCCTTGTTGTGGTCCGGTGGTATCCTTTCTCGATAAATAAGGAAACGGCTCCCTTAATCATCTCGTCGCGCCTTTTCTTCACAAGCCTCTCATCCTTGACAGATGCCTGCACCTCTATTTTCTTCAAGATCCCCCACCCGCCTTTTTAAAAGGGTTTCCTCCCAGAGGCAGCCGGGAGGAATGATATAACTCTCTCTTATTTCGTCAGCATCCGTGAAATGACAAGACGCTGAATTTCCTGTGTTCCTTCATAGATTTGGGTAATTTTCGCATCGCGCATGAACCGCTCAACCGGGTAATCCTTCGTGTATCCGTAGCCGCCGAAGATTTGAACCGCATCTGTTGTTACTCTCATTGCCGCATCACCTGCAAAAAGCTTAGACATGGCAGACTCCTTGCCATACGGCAACCCTTGAGATTCCAGCCACGCAGCTTGATAGGTTAGAAGGCGGGCCGCCTCAACGCTTGTTGCCATGTCAGCGAGCTTAAAGCCAACCCCTTGCTGAGCGGAGATTGGTTTTCCGAATTGGACACGCTCCTTCGCATATTCAGTCGCGGCATCAAGGGCGCCTTGCGCAATCCCGACTGCCTGCGCGGCAATGCCGTTACGGCCACCATCAAGCGTCATCATCGCAATCTTAAAGCCGTCTCCCTCTTCGCCAAGAAGGTTCTCCTTCTGCACGCGGCACTCCTCAAAGATGATCTCCGTTGTAGGAGAGGAACGGATGCCTAGTTTCTTTTCCTTCTTGCCTACACTGAACCCTTCGAAATCCTTTTCAATGATAAAAGCACTTGTTCCCTTTTGCTTTTTCTCCGGATCCGTGAGCGCGAAGACGACATACGTATCTGCAACACCGCCATTTGTGATGAAGATCTTTGAGCCGTTCAGGATATAATCATCCCCATCACGGCGAGCCGTCGTCCTCATCGCACCGGAGTCAGAGCCGGAACCAGGCTCAGTCAATCCATAAGCGCCGATCTTCTCGCCTGTTGCTAGCGGGCGAAGGTAACGCTGCTTTTGCTCCTCTGTGCCGAATTTAAAGATTGGCCAGCTCGCAAGTGATGTATGGGCAGATAAGGTTACGCCCGTTGATGCACATACACGCGAAAGCTCCTCAACAGCAATGCAGTAAGCGACATAATCACTGCCTATTCCGCCGTACTCCTCCGGCCACGGAATGCCTGTCAGGCCAAGCTCTGCCATTTTATCGAACAGACCTTTATCAAAGCGTTCTTCCTCATCACGCTCTGCTGCAGTCGGCGCTACTTCATTCTTCGCAAAATCACGCACCATCTTGCGGATCATCTCATGCTCTTCTGATAAACGAAAATTCATCTTCCATCCCCCAAATCTATCAATTTACTAATTGTTTAGCGATGACAATTCGCTGAATTTCACTCGTGCCTTCATAAATCTCGGTCACTTTTGCATCGCGGAAATAACGTTCGACCGGATACTCCTCCGTATAGCCATACCCGCCAAAAACCTGTATTGCCTCAGTCGTCACATCCATTGCTGTCTTTGATGCCATTAATTTCGCCATCGAGGACTCCTTCGTGCAGGTTAATCCTGCCTCTTTCAAGGAGGCCGCATGATAGACGAGCAGCTTGGACGCCTCAATCGCGGTCGCCATATCAGCCAATTTAAAGCCGATGCCTTGCTGGGCGCTGATTGGTTTGCCAAATTGCCTTCTGTCTTTTGCATAACGAACAGCCTCGCGGAAAGCTCCTTCAGCTATTCCAAGCGCCTGGGCAGCAATGCCGATTCGTCCTGTATTGAGATTGCTGAGCGCAATCGCCAAGCCCTGTCCTTCTTCTCCGAGCCGGTTTTTCGCCGGCACCAACATATCCTCGAAGGTAATTTGGACGGTACGTGAGCCGTGCAGGCCCATCTTGCGTTCATCCTTGCCAATGATCAAACCAGGCGTGCCCTTCTCAACGATGAAGGCAGAGATGCCCTTGCTTCCCTTCTCCGGGGCTGTTTGGGCGAAGACGATGTATGTATCCGCCTCCCCGCCATTCGTAATGAAGATTTTGGACCCGTTCAGGACATATTCATCCCCTTGCATTACGGCCCTTGATTTGAGCGAAGCGGCATCTGAGCCAGCGCTCGGTTCAGTCAGACAGAATGCCCCTATATATTCCCCGCTTGCAAGCTTTGGAATATAGGTCCTTTTTTGTTCCTCTGTTCCGTAAAAAAGAATCGGGTTTGTGCCGACAGATGTATGAACGCTAAGAATAACGCCGACTGTCGGACTGATTTTTGATATTTCATGGATGGCGATGATGTAAGAGGTGAAATCCATGCCGGCACCGCCATATTCAGCTGGTATCGGAATGCCCATTAGGCCAAGCTCTCCCATGCTCTGCAATATAACTCTCGGGAAAACTCCTTTCTCCATTTCCGGCACGAACGGTGCTATGTTCTTTTCAGCGAATTCTCGCACCATCTTCCTCATCATCTGCTGTTCATCTGTAAAACGTAAGTCCATTCAAGCTGCCCCCTCGTGCTTCTGACGCGTATCAGCTGTATTCATAAAACCCTCTTCCAGTCTTTTTCCCAAGCCAGCCAGCCTTTACATATTTGCGCAGGAGCGGACATGGCCGGTATTTATCCTCACCGAGCCCTTCCTGCAAGGTTTCCATGATATAAAGACATGTATCTAATCCGATGAAATCAGCAAGCTGGAGCGGACCCATTGGATGGTTCATGCCTAGCTTCATCACCTCATCAATCGCTTCCTTTGAAGCAACTCCCTCGTAAAGCGTGAAGATGGCTTCATTAATCATCGGCATGAGTACACGGTTTGAGATAAATCCCGGGAAATCATTGACCTCTACCGGCACCTTGCCAAGTTCTTTGGCCATCGTTTCAATAGCGGCATATACCTCATCCTTTGTTGCGAGCCCGCGGATAATCTCAACAAGCTTCATAACAGGAACCGGATTCATGAAATGCATGCCAATGACCTGCTCAGGCCTGCTTGTTGCTGCGGCAATTTCCGTAATCGGCAATGATGAGGTATTGGTCGCTAAAATGGCATGGGAAGGAGCAATCTGATCGAGTTCAGCAAATAGCTGCTTTTTGACCTCCATATTTTCCACCGCTGCTTCTATGACCACATCTACCTCTTTCGCATTTTGCAAATCGGCAGATGGCTTTATTCTTTCAAGCAGCCCTGCCTTTTCTTCAACAGAAAGCCGGCCTTTATCAACGAGGCGCTGCACATTTTTTTCAATGCCAGCCAGTCCCCTCTCCACAAACTCCTTCTTCAAATCATGCAAATATACATCATATCCAGCAGCCGCACATACTTGAGCAATTCCAGAGCCCATTTGCCCGGCCCCTATGACCATGACTTGTTTAATCACCATTTTCAAAGTCCCCCTTTTGGCACTTCAATCATGATGGCATCGCCCTGTCCGCCGCCGCTGCAAATGGAGGCTATTCCAATACCGCCGCCCCGGCGCTTCAATTCATACATGAGGGTGAGGATGATTCTCGCACCGCTTGCCCCAATTGGATGGCCGAGCGCAACCGCGCCTCCATTTACATTGACCTTCTCCGGGTCTAGTCCGGCAATCTTTCCGCTTGCTAGCGTGACGGCTGCAAATGCTTCATTTACCTCGAATAAATCAATCTCTTCAAGAGATTTTCCTGTCTTCTCTAAAAGCGCATTAATCACAAGTCCAGGTGTTTTCGGGAAATCCTTTGCCTCAACCGCGACCTCCGCATGGCCAAGAATGATTGCGCCAATCTTCTTGCCCTCCTGCCCGGCACGTTCCTCGCTCATGAGCACGAGTGCACCAGCTCCGTCATTAATGCCGGGTGCATTGCCTGCCGTAATCGTACCGTCAGCCCCAAAGGCCGGTTTCAGGGAAGCCAATCTTTCTGGTGTTGTGTCCTTCCTTGGTGCCTCGTCAACTGCGACGATGCGCTCACCCTTTCGCTCCTTAACTGTGACCGGAACTATTTCTTCTTCTAATCTCCCAGACTCCATTGCAGCAATTGCCCTTTGATGGCTTTGATAGGCCCATGCATCCTGGTCCTCTCTCGTAAGCTCAAGATCGGCTGCTGTGCTATTGCCGTAATTGCCCATATGCACGCCTGTGAAGCTGCATGTCAATCCATCATGGACCATCATATCAACGACACGCCCATCACCCATTCGCGCTCCCCAGCGCTCCTTCGGCAGGATATATGGCGCATTACTCATCGATTCCATGCCGCCGGCAACGATGACTTCCTCATCACCAACGCGGATTATCTGGTCAGCCAATGTGACACTTCTTAGACCTGATGCACATACCTTGTTGATTGTTTCTGTCTTTACCTCCCAAGGCAAACCAGCCTCGCGCGCTGCCTGGCGAGAGACGATTTGGCCTTGCCCCCCTTGAAGCACGCATCCCATGATGACCTCATCAATTTCCTCTGCCTTAATGCCTGAACGCGTAATGGCTTCCTTAATAGCTATACCGCCAAGCTGTGATGCTGTTAAGCCGCTGAGCGTTCCTCCAAATTTGCCAAAGGGCGTTCTTGCTCCATCTAAGATAACTGTTTTCCCCATCTTTTCCCCTCCGATTATTGAATTTCTCCCATCCATGACTGAACGCTCGTTCAATTTGTAAGCGCTTTAATTTACTTCATCTTTTATTTTACATAAAAAGGAAAGAAACAGAAAACCATACACTCTAATTTTTTCCATAAATATAGGTGCAGGATCTCTGTTTCTTTCCTCACTTCTTCTATAGACCCCTATGATTACCGATCAGGATGCTAATTCCTTTCCATCCCCAAACACGGACTTCTCTAGAAGCTCTGCTACATCATAGGTTTTAACGTCCTCTTCTACTTCCTTCGCCTTCGTTCCATCACTGAGCATCGTCAAGCAATACGGACAGCCGGAGCTGATTACGGTTGGATTGACAGCCAGCGCTTGCTCTGTTCTGGCTACGTTGATGCGATGGCCGGTTTCCTCCTCCATCCACATCAATCCGCCTCCCGCTCCGCAGCACATTCCGTTCTCACGGTTCCGTCCTTCAATCTCGACGAAGGAAGCCCCCGGAATCGCCTTCAGGATGTCACGAGGCGCATCATATACGTCATTGTAACGGCCGAGGTAACAGGAGTCATGGAAGGTGATTTTCTCGTTAACCGCATGGGCCGGCTTCAATCTTCCTTCCCTGACAAGCTCTGCAAGCACCTGTGTATGGTGGTACACTTCTGCTTCCAATCCAAAGTCAGGGTACTCATTTTTGAAAATATTAAAGGCATGCGGATCAATTGTAACAATCTTTTTGATGTCATTCTTCGCAAATTCCTCAATATTCTTTGTCGCAAGCTCCTGGAACAAGAATTCATTGCCAAGGCGGCGCGGTGTATCCCCTGAGTTCTTTTCCTTATTGCCCAGGATGGCGAATTTAACGCCAGCCTCATTCAGCAAGCGGGCAAATGAGAGGGCAATCTTTTGGGAACGGTTGTCATAAGAGCCCATGGCACCGACCCAGAATAAGTATTCGAATTCTTCCCCCGCTTTGGACATTTCCTTCACGGTTGGAACATGCACATCCTCACGTGCTTCACGCCAGTTCTCCCGTTCTTTCCGGTTTAGCCCCCACGGATTCCCTTGACGCTCAATGTTTTGCATCGCACGCTGGGCATCTGCAGGAACTTTTCCTTCTGTGAGCACCAAGTAGCGGCGCATATCAAGGATCTTGCCGACATGCTGGTTCATGACCGGACATTGATCTTCACAATTCCGGCAGGTCGTACAAGCCCAAAGCTCTTCTTCCGTGATAACTTCGCCGACAAGCGCGGGATTGTACATATCAATCGCTGCCGCTGATTCAGAGGCACCTTGTCCCTTAGCTGCCATTGCGATTTGGTTGCCCTTCGTGTTCCCAAAGACAAAGGACGGCACCCAAGGCTCTTTTCGCGTGACGGCCGCACCTGTGAAGGTCAGATGGTCACGCATTTTCAATAGCAAGTCCATCGGGGAAAGCATCTTCCCTGTGACAGACGCCGGGCACATATTAGTACAGCGGCCGCACTCTACACAAGCATAGAGATCAAGCAGCTGGAGATCTGTGAAATCTTCAATCTTTCCAGCACCGAATGTTTCCTGTGTCTCATCCTCAAAGTCAATCGGCTTTAATTTCGGCGGTGTAAGCCTATGGAAATACACATTGGCCGGTCCCGCGATTAAATGTGCATGCTTTGATTGCGGTATATAAACCAAGAAGGTCAAAATGAACAGCAGGTGAATCCACCATGCTGCATAGAACACCACAGCAGCGGCTGTCTCACTCATCCAGCCCAGCAAAAAGGCGATCGATGAAGCGATTGGTTCAGACCAGTGCAGCTCTCCTCCGTGCAGCCAAATTAAGGAGGCGCCATTAGCGACCAAGGTCGCAAGCATGAGTCCGCCGATAAAAATGAGCACAAGTCCTGATTTGAACCCCCGTTTTAATCGGACGAGCTTCTCAATATAGCGGCGGTAAAACGCCCAAATGACGGCTACCATAACCATTAGCACAACAATTTCCTGGAAGAACGTGAAAATCGGGTAAAGCGGGCCAAGCGGCAGGTGAGAACCTGGCTTGATTCCTTTCCAGATTAGGTCGATGGCTCCAAATTGGACCAATATAAATCCATAAAAGAAGAGCACATGCATCGTACCGCTTTTCTTGTCCTTCATCAGCTTCTTCTGTCCAAACACATACACCCATATCTTCTCGAGCCGTTTCTTAACATCATTATCAAACTCTTCTTTCTTGCCGAGCTTGATAAACTCGATTCGAGATTTAACCAGGTACGCAAATAGATAGATTGCGTAAGCGGTTACAAGTATGGCTGCAATTAAATTGATCCAAAGCAGACCATTCATCTCCATCCCTCTTTCGCCCCTTATTTGCTGCTACTCTCGCTTGCATGCGTCAAATAGCGGCATTCCTAAATATACCATTAGTATCTATTTCCATTCTAATAATGAATGAGCATTCAGTCAATCTATATCTTCCATCAATTTCAAATTAGTCTAAACTTAGGGTGAACGGTACACATCTAAAGAGGCAGTATAGGGGTAATTTGCCGAAAACTTGTCATACTAATTTCATGGCGATAAAATCAACCACTTCCGCTTGAAAGGATGCCTATATAATGGAAATTCGATTTGGATATGTCTCAACCGCTCTAGACCTTTGGGACTCCTCCCCCTCTAAGACCATTACCTATACACGCTGGAGCAGTCTTCCTGCCAAGGATCAACAGAATCGGTTGCTCGAATTGACGAGGCAGAATATCGAGACGACAAAACGGATTCTCTATTACAATATCGCGAAGGAAATTAAGATATACCGCTTCTCAAGCTCCATTGTCCCGCTTGCCACTCACCCTGATGTGAAATGGGATTATATGACCCCTTTCAAAAAAGAGTGGACTGAGCTTGGCAAGCTCGTTAAGGATCACCAGCTGCGGGTTAGCTTCCACCCAAACGCCTTCACCCTCTTCACATCCCCAAACCAGGATGTGACTGAGAAGGCGGTAGAAGACATGCAATACCATTACCGTCTCCTTGAAGCGATGGGCATGCCCGAGGGCTCCTTGATTAACATCCATGTCGGCGGTTCATACGGTGATAAAAAGGCTGCTATCAGCCGCTTTCATCAAAATATACAAAAGCTCCCTGTACACATTAAGGAACGAATGACACTAGAGAATGATGATAAAACCTATACCGCTGAAGAAACCTTGCAGGTGTGCGAGCAGGAGGAAGTCCCCTTACTCTTCGATTACCATCACCATATTGCCAATCCTTCCACCGAGGAATTGAACACCCTCCTCCCTCGTATTTTGAAGACGTGGGAAGGACGCGACTGGAAGCCAAAAATCCATATCTCCTCCCCCAGATCCGACAAGGAGATTAGGGCCCACGCAGTTAATGTGGATATGGAATTCATTCTCCCGTTCATTCAGCTTGTGAAATCGGCCGGAGTCAAAGAGATTGATTTCATCATCGAAGCGAAAAACAAGGATATCGCGATGCTGAAATTAATTGAAGATCTCTCCTCCCTCAGAGGGGTCAAAAGGATTAGCGGCGGCACCATTCGATTCAAATAAAAAGGCCATCCCTTGATTGATAGATCAAAGGATGGCCTGATTTTCTTCCTATTACATTCTTTCTGGAGCAGAAACACCAATCAGTTTCAAGGCATTTGCCAAAGTGATCTTCGCTGCTTGCACGAGAGCAAGACGAGCTTTGCTTCGTTCAGGATGCTCAAGGTCAAGAACCTTGTCCGCATTGTAGAAGCTGTGGAAAGTAGAAGCTAGGTCAAAGATATAGTTTGTCACACGGTGAGGCATGCGTTTCTCGGCCGCTTCAGCAACAGCCTGCGGGAACTCACCAAGTTTCTTCAGCAAATCGATTTCTTTTTCAGAACCGACTTGGCTGTAGTCAACCTCTCCATCAAGTGTGATGCCCATTTCTTCACCTTGGCGTAAAATGCTGCAAATACGCGCATGAGCATATTGAGCATAGTATACCGGGTTGTCATTCGATTGAGAAACAGCCAGGTCAAGGTCAAAGTCCATATGGGAGTCAGCACTTCTCATGGCAAAGAAGTATCGAACCGCATCCAAGCCAACCTCTTCCATCAAGTCTCTCATCGTAACAGCTTTACCTGTACGTTTGGACATCTTCATCTTCTCGCCATTTTTGAACAAATGTACAAGCTGGATGATTTCTACTTCAAGCGTATCCTTTGGATAGCCCATCGCCTGGATAGCTGCCTGCATACGCGGGATGTATCCGTGATGGTCAGCGCCCCAAATATTAATTAATTTCTCAAAGCCGCGCTCAAGCTTATTCTTGTGATAAGCGATATCTGGCAATAAATACGTGTAAGAGCCGTCATTCTTGATTAATACACGGTCTTTGTCATCGCCGTATTCAGTAGAGCTGAACCAGGTTGCTCCGTCCTTCTCGTAAATATGGCCTTTCTCGCGGAGAAGCTCCAATGCTGGCATAATCTTGCCATCCTCATAAAGGGAAGTCTCAGAGAACCATACGTCAAACGGGACGCGGAAGCTCTCAAGGTCCTTCTTCAATTTCTCCATTTCATATTTCAAGCCGTACTCGCGGAAAAACTTGAAGCGTTCTTCGTCACTCTTATCAAGAATTTGATTGCCGAATTCTTCTGCCAGGCGTTTTCCGATATTGATGATATCTTCCCCATGGTAGCCGTCCTCAGGCATTTCTGCCTCAAGACCAAGCGCTTGCTTGTAGCGTGCTTCAACAGAGTAAGCAAGATTATTGATTTGGTTTCCGGCATCATTGATGTAATATTCACGGGATACATCCCAGCCAGCTTTATCAAGAATATTAGATAGTGAATCCCCTACTGCTGCACCGCGGGCATGGCCTAAATGCAAATCACCTGTCGGGTTGGCAGAGACGAACTCAACCTGGATTTTCTCGCCCTTCCCAACATTTGATTCCCCGTAAGCTTCTTTTGCTTCAAGAATAGTCGGAATCAAATCAGTTAGGTAGCTATTATCTAAATAAAAATTAATAAAGCCCGGTCCAGCAATCTCAATTTTTGAGATAGATGCCTTAGTCGTATCGAAATTCTCGATGATGGCCTCCGCAATCGCTCTTGGCGCCTTTTTCGCAACACGGGCAAGCTGCATCGCCATATTTGTTGAATAATCTCCATGCGCCTTATCTTTAGGCAATTCAAGGATTACGCCTGGAATCTGTTCTTCTGCTGCCAGGCCGGCCTTAAGAACGGCCTGTTTGATTTCGTCTTTAATTTGCTGTTGAATCTCCGTTACGATATTCATTGATTGTTTTCCTCCTTGACCGTTAATGTAAGGTGATAATGCCCCACATTTTCATCCTGCAAAAATAAATGATAGGAAACCGAAAACTCTTCCTCATTGGTCTCTTTATTGACGGTATGGTTCAGGGCAATTGTATGAGTCGATAAATCAAGTGTACCATGAATGCTGTCATAAGAACCTTCTGTTATGGAGCCAATTTTGTAGAGCTGCTTCATTTTCACCGCTCCGGTCCGAATGATGAGCATCTCGCTTCCATCATATTTCACCGTCGTATTGATTTTCCCATTATTCTCTACATGTTCAATGTAACGGACATATGTCGCATTAGGCATATGATGCAGTGTCCCGAATGTGACAAGTTCTATATTCTCTACATCATCCTCATGTTCGATCCTTGTCTTCAATCTCACCATGACCTCTTTAGCTGTATTCCCTTTTTCCTCGGTCATATAATGAACTCCCCCTGGGATTGTTTTAGTACTCAATTCTACAAGTATAAGATATTGAAAAACAGTCTGGCAACTTGCCGGACTATATTTTTAGAAAAAAAGCCAAAGTCCGCTCCTTTATATAGTATGGACGGATTCTCCTGGTTTTTAGCCTTCTTTTTCTCGAAACCTAAAAGAGTATAGTCTAATCCCCCATAAAAGTAAAGATTTACCCCAAAACCCAAATTTCCGTTTAAAAAACCCCTGTTTTTTTCATACTACTGATAATAAATGATTTGACACCACTAGACTAAGGGGGAAGGAATATGTCCAGAACCGAACGCAGAAGAAAAAAACGAATCATCTACCGCGCCTTTTCATTTGCCGCGTTAGTACTCGCGGCAGTCTCCCTCGTATGCACGACCGTCATATGGGCTGCTGTTAAGCTGGCCGGTGCACCTGAGGTGGTTGTTCCGCAAACGACTGTATACTTAGCCGATAATCTACAATCTTTCGGCGAAAGCCATGGCGGACAAAAGCGCTATTGGGTAGCACTTGATGAGATATCCCCTTATTTAATTGATGCCACCATTGCAGTGGAGGACCGGCAATTCTACTCCCACCATGGTTTTGATATGAAGCGAATCGCAGGTGCTATCGTAAAGGATGTAGCTGCACGCGCTAAGGTTCAGGGTGCAAGCACAATCACACAGCAATATGCCCGGAATCTCTTCCTAGGTTCAGAGAAAACATGGTCAAGGAAAGCAAAGGAGGCATTCTACACACTCCGGCTAGAAAATCATTATTCAAAGAATGAAATTCTAGAAGGTTATTTAAACACAATCTATTACGGTCATGGCATGTACGGCATTGAAGCCGCGAGCCATTATTATTTTCACAAGGATGCCCGTGACCTGACATTAACAGAGGCAAGCATCCTCGCTGGCATCCCAAAAGGGCCCAGCCTCTACTCTCCGATTCGCTCGTCCGAGAATGCGAGAAATCGCCAGCATGTCGTCCTTCGCTCAATGGAGGCAACCGGCGCAATTACGAGAGATCAGGCCGAACGGGCAAGCAAGGAATTTCAGGATATTGCCTTCTTCGGCTCGCTGGATACAGAGGATTTAGCAGAAGCCCCCTATTTCCTTGATGCAGCAAACCAGGAGCTGAGGACTATTCTGCGCGGCCGCGAGGATCTCATTCGTAATGGCGGATTAACCGTCTATACGACTATGAATATCGACCAGCAAACAATAGCAGAGAAAATCGTCACAGCACATATCCCAAACAATAGTGAATTGCAGGTTGCACTCGTGGCCATGAATCCAAAAAGCGGAAGCGTAAAAGCCTTAATTGGCGGAACCAATTATGAAAAGAGCGCCTTCAACCGCGCGACCCAATCATTACGCCAGCCTGGGTCGACTATTAAGCCTATTCTTTATTATACGGCGCTTGAGAAAGGCTTTACTCCATCGACTACGATGAGGAGCGAGGAAACAACCTTCTCCTATGATGAGGGTAAAAGCAGCTACACTCCTCATAACTTCCGTAACCATTACGCTAATGAAGCTATTACAATGGCACAGGCCATTGCCTTATCGGACAATATTTATGCGGTCAAAACCCATCTCTTCCTTGGCCAGGATGAACTCGTCAAGGCAGTGAAGCGCTTCGGTCTCACATCCAAAATGGCAAAGGTGCCATCACTTGCCCTTGGCACATCCGGCGTCAAGCCAATCGAGATGACTAATGCCTATAACCACTTCGCCAACGGGGGCAAAAAGGTAAAGCCATTCTTCATCACAAAGGTCGTCGGCCGCGAAGGTGAAACCTTGTACGAACGCAAGCCGCAAAAGAAGAAGGCTTTAGATAAAGCAAACTCCTATGTCATGACACAAATGCTCACAGGCGTCTTTGATCAGAAATTAAATGGCTATGCCTCTGTCACAGGCTCCTCTATCATTCCAAAGCTCTCACGCCCGTTTGCCGGAAAATCCGGCTCCACGGAATATGACAGCTGGATGGTCGGGTTCACACCACAGCTGACAGCTGGCATTTGGGCAGGCTACGACCAATCCCGAAAGCTTGAAACGAAATATGACAAAACAACCGCCAAGCAAATATGGGCTGAATTCATGGAAGCCACCCACAAGGACAAGCCAGTTACCGAATTCAAGCAGCCAAAAGGCGTAGTTGGCGTCGAAATCGACCCAGTCACCGGCTTGCTGGCAGATGATGATTGCCCGGTAAAACGGATGACCTACTTCAAGAAAGGCAGCGAACCGAGGGAAATATGCCCGCTTCATGGACATAATGACCATGATGCTGATGAGCTGCCAGACGCTGAAAAAGAGAAGCTGCCTTGGTACAGGAGGATTTGGCCGTTTAAGAAAGGGGTTTAGTGTGGTGATTGGCTTTCCACCCTTTTCCCCTTTGTATGGGGATTGGGTGGACTTTCTCTGACGATGGACACCCTTTCCCCCTTTGCATGGGATTTGGGTGGGCTTTCTCTGACGATGGACACCCTTTGTCCACCCTTCACCCCCTTTGTATGGGGATTGGATGGGCTTTCTCTGACGATGGACACCCTTTTCCCACCCTTTACCCCTTTGTATGGGGTTTGGGTGGGCTTTCTCTGGGCAGAGGGTGGGCTTGGTCACGCTTCTCCCACACTTTTCCCACCTTTCACCCTCTTAGTATGGAAAAGGCTGGGCTTTCTCTGATGATTCCCCTAGGGTGTGGACAGGATTTATCTTGTTTTTATCTCCGTTATACAAAAATCCCCAAACCAGTTATTGGTTTGGGGATTTTCGTGTCCTAGCTCTACGTGAATGTACAATCTCACGTGATTTTAGTTTACTTTTTTTGGTTGCAGGCGACAAGTGATTTGCCAAACAGCACCCCAATTCCTTCCATCGCGTTCACATTTCTGACACATTTAATTGCTGCTTTAATTCGTCAGAGGAGTTGTTCCACAGCTCTTCATTATGACTTTTGAGGAAGTCGGCGAGAACTTTTTTAGAGCTGTCATCCATATGGTCAACAATGATGTGGCGCTTTAGGGATTTATCCATGCGGTTTACGTGCTCTGGCAAGGATTTATAGCCGCGGCGAATTTCTTTGTCGACGGTCATTTCACAGGCGGTCACACCGGCATAGTAAGCACCGGTTGGCGCTTGTTCGATGGTTACCCAGACAAGCCAGTACGGCTTTCCGTTTGGCACATCAGCTTTATTGGGCAGGAATTTGATCCGTCTCTCGATTTCACTGCGCGCATGCATGGCGCCGATATCGACAAATGCCCTCTTTTCTTCTACATCAACAAAGACAGGCGAGACATTTTCAAGGCTGAGTGCGCCAATACCGTAACCTTTATGGCCGTCTGTCGGATTATTTTTAATAATATTGAAGGTTGGTTTTTTCTTTTCTTGGCTCATGGTCCAATCAGAAGCCTCCTTTTAATATAAAATCATTGAATATAATGCTTGCACTATGCTTGGCACAAGTTCAAGCAGGATTGGGTCAATCGTATATTGACCGAGCGGTGTTATGACAAGGATAAGGAAAATCAGTACCCCATATTGCTCGTACTGCGTCATTTTTGCCCGGAAATCCGGCTTGACTAGATCCTCTATTATACGATACCCATCTAATGGGGGAAAAGGCAATAAATTGAACACAAACAGCAGGACATTTATATTGATGAAGATGGTAAAGAACTTGAACATGAAGTCTGGTACCATCAGCCCGATACCGAACTGCTGGATGAGGAAGACAACAAATACAGCCAGCACAGCGAGAGCGAGATTACTCAACGGACCCACGATGGAGACAATGATTCCGTTCATGCGCGGGTTCTTAAAGAAGAATCGGTTTACGGGTACGGGCTTTGCCCAACCGAACCCGAACAGGATGATAAAGATAGCGCCGATTGGGTCAATATGGACGAGCGGATTCAATTTCAATCGCCCTTGATTCTTCGCGGTCATATCACCGAATTTATAGGCAGCATATGCATGGGCATATTCATGGGCCGTGAATGCAATCGCGAGTGTGACAATCATATAGGGCAAATTGGTGATTATGCTCTGTAAATCCACAAACATCTCCCTTTCTATATGGATTGATTATGTACTAAAGGTTATCTTGCTTTCTCATTCTATTTATGAAAAACTAAGCTCATATCCATGATAAACAAGGAGGAATATCCATGCCATTTGTCACTGTAAAAATGCTTGAAGGACGCACAGAGGAGCAAAAGAAAGCCCTTTGCGAAAAAGTAACGGAGGCAGTTTCTGAAACAACAGGAGCTCCTCGTGAGAATATTACGGTCTTCATCGAGGAAATGTCCAAAAACCATTATGCCCCAGGCGGCAAACGCTTAAGCGACCAATAAGGGTGATGGCAAAGAATGGAGCAGTCACTGCTCCATTCTTTTTTGATTTATGAATGCATGGATAATGGCTGTTTATTGGTCTCAATCAGCTCGTCGACATAGACAAACGCCTCTTTAATCTCTTCCGCTGAATAATTTTGCTTCGCCTTTAGTTCTTCAATCTTCTGGACGATTTCAGGCTTTGGCAAATGATCAAAGAAAAAGATGGTTGAGACGAGCTCAAGGAAGCGGGCAGTCTGCCCATTGAGTTCATTTAAAAATAGCATAAGGCGCTCATCAAGGCCATTCTCATACAAGGTCAGGAACTCGCGGCCGGCCTCAGTCAAGGAATAATCGTATTGAAGGCAGCCATTCTCCTTATCCTTTAGCTCCTCAATCAGCCCCAGATTTCGTAATTCCTCAATCTTTAATGTTAGCTCCTCTGAGTACGGTCCGTAAAAATGGAATTCAAATTTCTCATGAAATGGATATTGCAGTTTCTTTGAAATAAAGATCATCTTTTGTAGCTTTTTTCTTCCAGCGATATGCCCTGTAGCATTTATGGCTGAAAGGATGCGTGCATGATCCTTTAACACCATTCTTCACCTCTTTTGTCTAGATTACTCCCATTCGAGCATTCGCTTAATTTCCTCTTTCTCGCGGCCATGGACAGACATATCGTTAAGCATATCAGCCGGGAAATAGAGTTTATGATCCGTACGTCTCTTGCCGGAGATTGCATCAACGATATCGGACTCACGAGAAAGCTCCTTCAGTTCTTCCTTTTTCGATAACAGATAGATAGGCACCCGCTCCTCCTCTTCCCCTGGGCGGTAAAAGTCATATGGAAGATCAGAAGATGAGTCGAGCACCAAATAGTATTCCGGGTCCATCCCAGCTTTAGCAAATAATTGGGTCAGCTTTAAGAGCTTCTTCATCTCCTGGTTGGATGGTGTGAATTCAACATACTGGAATAGGTCGCGATTATTGAAACGGCGGCACAGGTCACTAAGAATCAGGTCTTCTTCTTCTTCCCATTGCTGGAAGTAATATAGCATCACAGCATCGTCCAATTTCAGGTAATCCCGAAGAGTAACCGTATGTGTAAATAAAGAATTAAAATGATAGGGTTCGTGCTGGAACTGATAATTCTCTTTATAGAGCTCCTTAGCACGATGGAGAATCTTCGTCAGGATGACTTCCGCGCTCCTTGTGACAGGGTGGAAATAGACCTGCCAGTACATTTGATAGCGGCTCATGATGTAGTCCTCTACCGCATGCATGCCGCTTTGCTTGAAGACAGCCTGCTCTTCTGTCGGACGCACGACACGCAGTATTCGCTCCATATCAAACTGGCCGTAGCTGACCCCGGTAAAATAAGCATCGCGCAGCAGATAATCCATCCGGTCTGCATCGAGCTGGCTGGAGATGAGGCTGACGACAAGCTTATTGGCATGTGTCTTCGCGATGACTTCTGCCACTTCTTTCGGGAAGGTCTCGTTTACTCGGCGGAGCACCTTATTAACCTCTGTATCGCCGAGAATGATTTGGCGCGTAAATACTTCATGGTCCATTTCAAACACCTTTTCAAAAGAGTGAGAGAATGGCCCATGTCCTAAATCATGCAAAAGTGCTGCACATAAGGATAAAAGCCGGTCCTTCGGGTTCCATTTCTCACGGCCGTCAAACACGCCATCAACGATTCGTCTCACAATCTCGTATACTCCGAGAGAGTGATTGAAACGGCTGTGCTCAGCCCCGTGGAAGGTCAAATAAGTTGTGCCCAGCTGCTTAATTCGGCGCAGGCGCTGGAACTCCTTCGTATCAATTAGATCCCAAATCACCCGGTCATTCACGTGGACATAACGGTGCACCGGGTCTTTAAATACTTTTTCTTCGCTCATTTTTTGCAGAGAATACTTCATCTGATTCCCTCTTCCTTCTCAATCATGTTTTTATTATAGCTTGTTTGGAATAAAAAACATATTATCGCCATCATTTAAAAAGTGGGTTTTTTGGCATGAAAAAAACCTCCATGCTGAACATTTGCATGGAGGCTATCCTTATTCCTTCGTCCTGAATTGCCATAGCGGTGACCTCATCCAGCCGCCATAGCGGTCGCTGAGCTCGACATACCAGAAATAATCGGTGTCCTTATTCAAATTATGAAGATGAGCCTTCACTTTTCGTTTCTTTTTGCCGGCATAGTCACGGCCGATTTTCTTGTTAGAGTACACATTGACACTGATATAATCGGTCGCGACCTGCTTGTGAATCGGATTCAGCTCCAAGTCTTCAATCGTGAACTCATCCTTTTGTGGCTCAAAGAAATTATAATCATCCATGTATGGAGAATACGTCTTTACGTTCAGGCGCTTATGGGCCGGGTCGAAGTGAAGCATCCGCATATAGCCTTGTCCTCCCTCAGGGCCGCTCTGGTAATCTGCAAGCATCTCATATACCTTCCTGACTTTGCCCTTATCCCCTTTTACAGGAATCTCGGCTGTATGCCTGCTTGCACCAGGGATATGACCGGCAAGCACGAGCTTAATATTGTCATACCGCCTGATGATTTTGTCGAATATTTGCCTGCCATTAAATGTTCGCTCTCCCTCATCGTCCAAATAATTATGGACAGCGAGCACGACATTCCGCTCCGAATAATGGTTCAGTACATCTTTCACCCATTTGAGAGTCTCGCGCTCGGTTTCATGTCCCCACCCTAAATAGAGGAACAAGAAATCATGTCCGCCAAAGGACATCAAGTCATAATGGTTTCGATTCTGCTTCGTCCCATGATAAAACGGACTTTCATGAAAGCGTCTTTTCCCGAAATAGCGAGCAAAATTGCGATAATCTTGAACAAGATTGCCGACATCGTGATTACCGGAAACGACTCCGTATGGAATCCGGTTCTCATCGAGAATGCTCATTGCCTGGTCTGCCACTTCCCATTGCTCCTTCGCCCAGCGGACATTGACCATATCCCCCGTATGGATAACATATTCGGCATTCCCCAATTGATTTTGGATGCGAATCCAGTTTGTCATGACAGGAAATACATGAGCAAATGTCTCTGAGTAATATTGTGTGTCTGACATCCACACGAGGTTGAACGGCCTGTTTACGGCATCGATGACCCGGTCTTGGATAAGAACATCAACAAGTCCGTCATCCATGTAGGTCTCAGGCTTTATGCTTGCCCGAAGCGAGAAATCGTCCTCACCATAGCCGTATACAAGGGAATCCCATCTTGCTTCAAGCCGATTCCAGGCATACATGGTCACTCTCCTTCCCGGAAGAGAATGACCAACCCATTCTAGCTCTACTTCCTTGATAGCGGAATTCGGCTCAGCCAAGCTCACCTGATAGCGCTGATAGGGAAATCCTGAATCAGCATTCGTCACCCAATATTTCTTGTCCGCCTCAGCAACCTGTTTGAGCTGACTTTTTCCCGCCAGCTCCTCACGTTCAGTCATCAAGCCTTCCGGCGGCTCCTCATCAGCAATATAGGAGTAAGCCTTCAAATGCGGGCTCTTGGAATCATAGCGTTTGCCAGCATAGAATTTCGCCAAAAGCCGATCGTTTGTCGGGTCTTCAACCTTAACAGTCAGGCTTGGATGCAAAGAGACGTCCTTCTCCTCATTTTTCGGGCTGATCTGTCCAGAAATGATCGGCGTTTCTTCAACTACCTGAAAAGGGATGGTTTTTTTTGCCCGGTTTCCTGCCGCATCCGTTGCGACAATCTTGACGGTATGCTTGCCCTTCCTCAGTTTTCCTGACGATGTCGTGTACGGAAGGTCAATCTCCTTGCCGTCCAAATACCCCTTTATCGAAGCAACCGAAGTAATCTTATCCTCTGGATTAGCATTGATTGTGAATGTCCCCTTATAGGTCTTCCCTTTCTTCGGGGCAATAGGGTTCAGCTTCGGAGCCGAGTTATCAAAGACTACCTTTGCCTCATGCTCGGATTCCCCCGTCGCCTTAATGATATGGACTCCATCCTCATAGGTCGTTGTATCAATCTCCGCTTGCAGCGTCCTAAATTTAGCAGGAGAAATGGTGAACTCAAACACCTGGATGAGAATTCCCTTCTTGCCAAGCGCCCAGTCACGTCCGTCATGATAGGTTTGCTTCTTTTCATCTCCCTCCGCATTAATACCCTTGACGGCTTTCGGCCGAATAATGGTTCCGTCATCAAGCAATAGCTTGATATTTTTGACTGTAAAACGATCGGCATCCTCCATGTTTGTTACCTTCCCTGACCGGTATACCTCCTTCTTTGTTCCAGTATGAATGGCGATGCGATTCTTGCCGGGCTTAAGTGTCTCGATTGGAATCGAGATTTCATAGGGCATATATTCTCCCTCCGTCGGCTTGAGAGAGGTGATTCTTTGCTTGCCGACATATATGGCACTCTTCTTGCGCTCATCAATGCCGAGCCCCTCGAAAACGAAGGCAGCCGGCTTCCCTAATGTTTGCTGGGTGAGAAGGGGCCTTCCATCGAGCATTAAATCCATCTGTTCATCTGCCCAGCGTTTATGTAACTGGATTCTTTTTACACCTCGCAAAATAGTATTATCCTGCACAGACAATCCCGACTTTACGGATTTATACATGGACGGATTGCCGACCTTGATAGTCTTGACTCCCTTTTCTGGATAGCGGGTCGTCGTTCCATAGCCGTCCGATAGTTCCAAATAGTATTCTATATTAGGTTTCGCTCCATAAAGATTATAGCGGGGAATGAACCCTTGAAAGGTCTCCAGCGTCTTCATCGTGAATTTGATGCGGGTATAGTTCTTGTCCTGTGCCCGCTTATAAAACATCTCAACTCTCTTAACAGGCTCTTTCCCCTTTATTTCTGCCTCGAGCTCAAGGTCTGTCCGTTCAGGAATCTCATTGGGCAGATTAATCGGATTGAACGTCATTTTCCCGCCTATTTGCTTCTCATTCCATTCATCTGGTACTTGCTCTTTCGTCACAATACCTGGTGTAGGACGAGATCTATCCATCTCCTTCAGCCTCTTCCTCTTTCCTGCATGGCGGAAATGTGTATTTCCTGTTTCATAGGTGACATAAGAAATAACCGCCCCGGTATCAGTAGCGAGAACAAGTGTATTCTTCCCCTTGTTTTTCAAGGTTCCCTTCAAGTCGGCGAGCAGCCGGACATCCCTTTTGTAATGCTCGTTAAATTCTGACACAGGACGCTTATTCGAAAACCAGAGGACAATTGCCTTTCCTGCCGGCACCATTGTCCGTTCCTTGAGGTCCCAGGTCCGCATCGTTTTATCCATCGCAAGATAGCGGAGGGAATAGTCACCAAGATTGACCGCCTCATTCGTATTATTGTATATCTCGATATATTCATAATGATTTCCGTCCGGAGAAACCTCCGTAATCAGTAAATCAGGTACTTCTTCCGCACCTCGATGTGAAGAAAATCCAGCTCCTACGATCATAGCGGCTGCGATTGTCAGCAAAAACCTCATTCAATCCCCTTCCCCCTACAAGATTTCTCTTAGTATGGTTCACAGGACTGATTTTATGAAAAGAAGCCGCACCCCAGTTAGGAGCACGGCTTCTGTATTATTTAATCTTCTTTTCCACTTTTTCAATCAATTCATCTTCTGTCAGGGCAGCCACAGGACGATTGTTCACGAACGCAAAGGATTTCTTGCGCCCTGGCCCACAATAGGACTGGCACCCGATTTCGATTTTTGCATCTGGATCAACCTTTTTCAGTTTCGGTAGCAGTGTTTTTAAGTTTGTGGCTTGACAGTCGTCACATACCCTAAATTCATTCGACATGACCGCCTATCCTTTCTTACCAAAAAATTAGCCCCTTGAATACGGGACTATTGGACCTAAAGCGTATTGTATCACTCACACATTTATGTTTGCAAGAATGATGTAAAGTCTATAAGGCAACGAAAAAATCTAGTAACCTGTATAAAATTTCTCTTATCTGCCCATGCTAGAACCATAATTTGCAAATTTATTTTTAATAAGGGAGTTGTAGACATGAAAGTTAGACAAGATGCATGGACAGAAGAAAATGACTTGCTGCTGGCTGAAACCGTACTAAGGCACGTTCGTGAAGGCAGCACACAATTGAATGCATTTGATGAGGTCGGCGACAAATTAAACCGGACGGCAGCCGCCTGCGGATTCCGCTGGAACGCGGTTGTTCGCCACAATTACGAGAAAGCCCTGCAATTGGCCCGAAAGCAAAGAAAGCAGCGCCAGCGTTTGCTCGGCAAGGACCAAGGCGGCAAGAAAAAGATTCTCTATCAACCACCTGTGCCATCATTAAGAGATTTCGAGACCGTTACAACCGCAATGGAAGAGGAATTGATGGAAATGGAGCCCTCCGCAGAAGGATCAGCTGAAGGAAAAGCGGTACACCAAGAGACAGTCGTGGAGCAGCCAAGCTTCTTCCCGATGATGGAAGCCATTCAGCCCTCAGAAATTACAATGGCTGATGTGATCTCCTTCCTGCAAAACTATGACGGAGATAGCCTGAAAATCCAAGCCCTTCAATCCGAAAATGAGCGCCTGAAGCTAGAAATGCATGATTTAAAAGAGATAAACAGAGAGCTTCAGCACAAGCTTGATAATGTTCAAGAGAACACGCATACTATCCAGGAAGACTATGAAACACTAATGAATATTATGAATCGCGCCCGTAAGCTCGCGCTAATTGAAGAAGAGGAACGCCAAGCAACAAAGTTTAAGATGGACCGAAACGGCAACCTCGAGAAAATCGCTGAATAAAACCCTTCAAACCAGTTCCAATTCGTGAACTGGTTTTTATTTTGGGTGCAAAAAAACGAAGGCAGCAAATCTGCCTTCATTCTAAAAGTCCAAGCTTCTCATTTCGCTCTTCTATTCTCTCTAAATAGGATTCATAAACAGGCTGCTCTTCCCCCGTCAACCCTTCGCTCACAAGCTCATCCGAGAAGCTCTTAATCGATTGAAGGAAACGGCGAACAACCTCTTCAACTGTTAAATCAGCTGACAGCAGCTCTGAAAGAGAGGCCATTACATCCGGATTAACATCCGGATAGACGAACTTCGTCTCCTCATCTCCGCGTGCGTTCTCATAAAACGCCTTAATAAGAGCCGCACGATCGGCTGCATTTCCACACACATCCACATAAATCTGAACAGCAACCCCTCCGCGAATACGGCGCTGGGAGATGCCAGCAAACTTCTTGCCGTCTATGCTCAAATCATAGCTGCCCGGACAGTACGAGCCAACTATCTCCCCTGCCTCAATCTCCGCATCAAAATCACGAAACATATGGCGAATGAGCTCCCACATGGCGTCATACCCCTTGTTGATGCCAATCTGGCCGCTTTTTTCAGGGAAAACGAGTGTCAGGTTAAGGATGCCTTCATCCAGCACGACAGCCAGGCCGCCAGAGTTGCGAACAATGCAGTCATAGCCTTGGCCTTGCACAAATTCAACACCCTTTTGCAAAAATGGGAGCCTTCCATCCTGTATGCCCATGACAACAGTCTTCTTATGTACCCAAGCTCTCGCTGCAGCCGGTGACATCCCTCCGCCGACAGCCGCGCATAATGTATCATCAACCGCAAACGATTGAAGCGCTCGCATATAAATCCCTGATGTACTATGATCAATGATTCTCCATGTACCTTGTCTTAACAAGCTCATCTTTCTCGTCCCTTCAAAAAAAACGGCGTCTGCATGATTCGAGACGCCGTCCTTGTTCATTCTTAAATTGATTGTCTTATCGTACCAAGCTTTGAGATGCTGTAATCAATGCAAGGTTGTATACATCCTCTGCATTACATCCGCGGGAAAGGTCATTCACTGGCGCGTTCAATCCTTGAAGGATTGGACCGACAGCTTCAAATCCGCCAAGACGCTGAGCAATCTTGTAGCCGATGTTACCAGCCTCGAGGCTTGGGAATACGAATACATTCGCTGCCCCTTGCAACGGAGAATCAGGGGCCTTTGAAGCCGCTACGGACGGAACGATTGCTGCGTCAAATTGCATTTCTCCATCCACGATCATTTGCGGATCCATTTCCTTTACAAGCTTCACAGCGTCTGCTACTTTTGTTGTTTCCTCAGACACAGCAGAACCAACTGTAGAGAAGCTTAGCATTGCCACACGCGGGTCTAGGTCGAACATGCGTGCAGTACGTGCACTCTCAATTGCGATTTCCGCAAGGTCTTGGCTGTCCGGCGCAATATTGATCGCGCAATCGGCGAATACATATTTCTCGTCGCCTTTTACCATGATGAAGACACCAGAAGTTTTCTTCACGCCTTGTTTCGTTTTGATAATCTGCAGCGCCGGGCGAACTGTATCAGCTGTTGAATGAGCTGCACCGCTAACAAGTCCTTCAGCTTTATTTAAGTAAACAAGCATTGTGCCGAAATAGTTTTCATCTAATAGGATTTGGCGCGCTTGCTCTTCTGTCACTTTCCCTTTACGGCGTTCTACAAAAGCCGCTACCAATTCATCCATCATAATATAATTAGCCGGATCATAGATTTCCATATTTTCTACAGAAATCCCCATATCACTAGCCTTTGCACTAATTTCTTCAATGTTTCCGATTAAAACAGGAACAACAGTTTTATCAGCAGCTAATCTGCCTGCCGCTTCTAAAATACGCTCATCTGTACCCTCTGGGAATACGATACGTAAATTATGACCGGAAACCTTTTCTTTTAATGCAGTAAATAAATTACTCATTTTACTTATGTCCTCCTCTAAATGTCACTCTACTTAGAATACTACTATCGTACCTGATTGTCATTTAGGTTTTTCTATTTTTTTGCTGGAAACGCATACAGCTGCTTTTTTCACGAATTTGACACAATCGCGAATAGAGAAAATTTTGGAATCATTATGATATATTAGAAACAGCAATCAACGAAATTCTAGTAGGAGATGATTGAACAATGAGTGAAGCAGCAAAAACATTGGACGGCTGGTATTGCTTACACGATTTCCGCACAATCGACTGGGGTACATGGAAAATGGTCCCTGCCGAAGAGCGCACTGCCGCTATCAAAGAATTCCTTGACCTCGTCGAAAAATGGAACAAAACGCAGGCTGACCAACAAGGCAGCCACGCTCTCTATACAATCGTCGGGCAAAAAGCCGATTTCATGATGATGCTCTTGCGTCCAACGATGGAAGAACTAAACGAAATCGAAACAGAATTCAACAAAACAAAGCTCGCCGACTTCACCATCCCGGCCCATTCGTACGTATCCGTCGTGGAATTAAGCAACTATATGGCCAAAGACTCTGATGAAGATCCATACCAAAATCCGCATGTCCGTTCCCGTCTATACCCAATTTTGCCAAAAGCTAAGCACGTCTGCTTCTATCCGATGGACAAGCGCCGCCAAGGCAATGACAACTGGTACATGCTCTCCATGGAAGAACGCCGGAAACTCATGTACTCCCACGGCATGATTGGCCGCCAATATGCCGGCAAGGTCAAACAAATCATCAGCGGCTCTGTCGGCTTCGATGATTACGAATGGGGCGTCACCCTATTCGCTGACGATGTTCTCCAGTTCAAGAAACTCGTCTACGAAATGCGCTTCGATGAAGTCAGCGCCCGCTACGGCGAATTTGGCTCCTTCTTTGTCGGCAATTTGCTTGATGAAGAAAAAGTCGGCCAATTTCTGAAGGTTTGATAAGGTATTGATAGGACACCCGCTTAATTGTAAGCGGGTGTTTTTTTGTTGGGATTGGGCTGGGCGAGGGTACAGGTTTGGATCACTTTTCTTGCCGTTTGTATGGGTGAAAGGTGGGGATTGCTTGACTTCTCCCATGCTTGGTCCACCCTATTCCCACCTTTTGACCACCCTTTTCCCACCCTTCATACCCTTTGCATGGGCGAAGGTGGGCTTTCTCTGACGATTCCCACCTTTTGACCACCCTTTTCCCACCCTTCATACCCTTTGCATGGGTGAAAGGTGGGCTTTCTCTGACGATTCCCACCTTTTGACCACTCTTTTCCCACCCTTCATACCCTTTGCATGGGTGATGGGTGGGAATTGCCTGGCTTCTCCCACACTTACCTCACCCTTTCCCCACCCTTCATACCCTTTGCATGGTCAAAAGGCGGGAATCACTTGACTTCTCCCAGCAGTAACAGATAAAACAGCCCTCAATGCAGGTACGGGATCTCCCTTAGCGTTCCCAAGTCAAAAGGCGTGCATTCTTCATCTCCTTTAAAGCCCATTCAATTTTTTATCATAAGCTGGTCTTCTTCTGCATAATTTTCTTTAGTGAGCATGCCTTTTTTTCTTAAAGACAATGACTTCATAATACTTAATTCATCAGAAAAGAGGTGCTTCGAGTCTTGGCTGTTATCCAAGCTACTGAGGATGATGTTAAGTTACTTGCCCGATTGATGAGGGCAGAGGCAGAGGGTGAGGGAGAGCTTGGGATGTTGATGGTGGGGAATGTAGGGGTGAACAGGGTCCGGGGAGAATGCTTGGATTTTGTGAATATCCGTACCATTCCGCAGATGGTTTTTCAGAATCCCGGCGGATTTGAAGCGACTCAAAAGGGTTATTTTTATCAGCGGGCCAGAGAAAGTGACATACGTTTGGCGAGAAGGGTCATTAATGGAGAACGATTTAGACCCGCCACAAATGCGCTTTGGTTTTTCAGGCCAGAGGGCGATTGCCCATCTCAGTGGTATGGTCAGTATAACTCCGGCCGCTATAAAAACCATTGCTTCTTTGCTCCTATTGAGTCCGATTGCCCAACTGTTTTTGATTAATTAGACAAAGGAGGATTTATCTATGCAACAACCTGGTTCACCATCTTATGGGGGAGGCGGTCCTTTTAACGGAGGATACCAAGTTCCTTACAATCCTTATATGGCTCAAAACGGGGCGCCGAGGCAGCAGCAACCACAGCAGCCCCCGCCAAGCATGTATCCTTCTCAGGGACAGATGCCTCCATCTGGGTCTTCATTCCAGACGTCACCGACATCAAATGGAGGGGCCAGCTCTCCTCCGCAACAGTCGTACATCGAAAATATTCTGCGCCTGAACAAAGGGAAGCTGGCGTCTGTATTCATGACATTTGAGGGCGCTAAGGAGAATAACACGAAATTATTCAAGGGTATTATTGAGGCAGCTGGACGGGATCATCTGATTTTAAGTGACCCGCAAACCGGAATGCGCTATTTGCTGCCGCTGATTTATTTAGATTATGCATCCTTTGAAGAGGAGATTGAATATGCTCCTGAGTTCGGAGGGGTTCCTAGGTAAAGATTCGGAGGGTTCCGAAACAAAAAGCAAGGGCTCCTTTCTATGCAGAAAGGAGCCCTTTTATCATCTTTTAGCTATATTTGTACACAGCGACAATCATCAAGATCCAGGCAGTGATAAATGCGACCCCGCCCAATGGCGTAATCATGCCGAGCTTCGAGATGCCGCTCACGCTTAAGATATAGAGACTGCCGGAGAAGAGAATAATGCCGGCAAGCATAGCCCATCCAGACCAGCTTAATAAATTATGTGAGGATAAATGATTCCATAAAAGACCGATTACAAACAAGCCTCCTGCATGAAACATTTGATACTGAACACCTGTTTGCCATGTTTCTAAATACTTATCTGCTATTTTCCCCTCAAGGCCGTGGGCTCCAAAGGCTCCTAATGCCACAGCCAAGGCCGCGTTAACCGCAGCGATGATGATGAATGTCTTCATCTGCTTTTCTCCCCTTTATCTATAGACTAAAAGTCAAATAACGAATCTCCATTTGCGTCATCCAATCGAACGGGCTGTTCGTTTGGAAGTGTGACGGTTCCTTGCTGTGTGATTGGCTGCTGCACGATTGGAAGATGGCTCGCTTGCACGGGCGCGGCGACCTTCTTCGTCTCGGTTGAAAGGAGGAGCTCCATTAAGCTTTTGGCCGCAATGATATAGCCTTTCTGCTCTTCCCCTTTTGTCTGTTTCGCCCTCCGAATAAGTTCCTCAGCCTTCGAAAGGACGGCTTCTGATGTGATTTCCATACACTCACCCCGCTTCAATTTCATCATACCACAGGAGGGTCAAGCGGTGCACTCGGTAGTGACCAGTCTATTTCGCCACGCCCGGCCTTCCTAAGAAGCTCATTGGTTTTTGAGAATGGTTTGCTTCCAAAGAAGCCGCGCCGGGCTGAGAGCGGACTCGGGTGAGCTGATGAGAGCACATAATGTGAATTGGTATCAATGAGCGGCAATTTTGATTGCGCAGGTCTTCCCCAAAGGAGAAAAACGACCGGTTCTTCCTTTGCGTTCAACGACTGGATAATGGCATCTGTGAAGGTCTCCCACCCTTTTCCTTTATGGGAGTGAGCTTCTCCTTCCCGGACAGTGAGCACGGTGTTTAAGAGCAGGACTCCTTCGTCTGCCCATTTTTTCAAGTAGCCATCAGCTGGAATCGGAACTCCAAGGTCATCCTGCAGCTCTTTGAACATATTACGAAGCGATGGCGGTACCTTCACTCCTGGCTGTACAGAAAAACTCAGTCCATGCGCCTGGTTTGGCCCATGGTATGGGTCTTGTCCGAGGAGGACGACCTTGACATTCTCATAGCTCGTATAATGAAGGGCATTAAAGATATCCTCTTTCTTTGGATAAATGGTTTTTGTCTCATATTCTTCTTTTAAAAAATGGCGTAATTCACGGTAATAAGGCTTCTTAAATTCCTCGCCTAAAATAGCTTGCCAATCATTTTGGAAAATTGGTTTGTTCATATTTTCTTGTCTCCTTTATGTTACTAAATAAGACCATTTTACTTCTATTATTGATGTTTACCCATTTGTCCTCCGGGATATATACATAGTGTGGAAACATTGTTAACAGGTACCAAAAACACAAGGAGGATGATTTAATGTATTCCGTACATGTCGTAGAGAATTCGGTACAAGCGAAAGCTAAGATAGAGCAATTAGTATCAGAAGGTTTTTCAAAAGATCATGTTTATGTATTTGCGCACGATAAAGATTTTTCGAAGGACTTAACAGATGCAACTGATTCCGGCTCTGTTGGGCTAAAGGAAACCGGCCTGTTTGAAACAGTCGGCAACCTATTCAAATCCCGCGGTGATGAGTTGCGCAGTAAATTTGAGTCACTCGGACTTTCTGAAATGGAAGCAGGCCAATATGAGGAAGCATTGGACAACCACAAGGTTGTTGTCGTAGCCTCCAATCAAGCGGCTGACACAGATAACACGAAAACAATGTAATGTGCGCAGAGGATGAACATTTTCTATATAAAAGAGCTCCAGGCTATTCGTCTGGAGCTCTTTCTGTTTAGCCTAGAATACGGTGATAAATGGATTTTGCCTCATGGATATCCTTTGTTTCATGGATGAGGGCGCGCCCATCTTGAAAAAGGACGATTCTCTTCCCCTCTCCTTGCACACTGAGCAAGAAAGCGTTCCCATCCACTTGGTAGCCGCCTTGGATAAGCTGACGAGCAAGTGTGTCAAAATTCAGGCGCATATGCCTTGGCGGGCGCACTTGTACTGTATCCCGCCCGCATAAAACGGCTGTCTTGGTGACATTATCACGTTCAAGGAATGGATATTGCGGATTACTTCCGCAGGAGAGGCAGCCGTCCTTCTTCATCTTCCCGGTTTTGAATTGTTGATAATCATTATTCCATAGATCAAAGAAGACGAGTCCTTCCCGGACTGCTTCGTAATCTTCGACAAGAATCTTTATCGCCTCTGCCATTTGATGGGCAGCTGCCATTTGGACAGCCGGACTGATAATGCCGCCAGTGTCACAGGTTAGGCCTTGTATCGGAATAGATTTCATCAAGCAATTCAGGCACGGTGTCTTCCCGGGGAGAATTGTGAGGCACATTCCAGTGCTGCCGACACAGGCTCCATAAATCCAAGGAGTCCTGTGCTTTTGAGAGAGGTCATTAATCACCATTCTTGTTTCAAAATTATCGGTCGCATCTAGGATTAAATCAGCATTTATGACTAATGGTCCCATCACTTCAGATGTCGCATCAGTTACGATGGCTTTAATCTGCACATCGCTATTAACCATTTCCAGGCGCCGCCTTGCTGCCTCTGCCTTTGGCATTCGATTCTCGGCATCCTGTTCTGTATAAAGCTGCTGGCGCTGAAGATTGCTATACTCCACGTAATCCCGGTCAACTATGGTCAGCGCTTTAATGCCTGCACGAACGAGCATTTCAGAGAGCGCTGAGCCGAGTGCTCCCGCGCCAATGATGAGTACATGCTTCATGCTGATCTTGTTCTGTCCTGATTCTCCGACTGGAGGAAATAGCACTTGTCTTGAATAGCGCTCCATCTCTATCAGCCCCCGCTCACAGGAGGAATGAAAGCGACTGTATCCCTCTCGTTCAAAACCGTTCCTTCATCCGTAAACTCTTCATTGACCGCAGTCATTGCCCCATCAAGCGTGATAGCATGACGCTCCATAATCATGGCCTTCAATTCAGAAACCGTTTTGCCGGCTGCATCAAGCTGTTCAGAGTCAAGCTTCGTTGCTTCTTTTAAACTGGCAAAATACAGGATATTAATCATTCGATTCCCTCCCAGGCTTTCCAGATGGATAGCTCACAGTCTCAAGCTGATTGCCGACCCATTCCTCGCCGTCCTCCCAATGCTCTTTCTTCCAAATTGGCACGATTTCCTTAATTCGTTCAATCGCGTAACGGCTAGCTTCATAGGCATCATGGCGGTGAGGGGTAGAAACAGCGATGACAACAGCAATATCACTAATATCGAGCTTACCTGTTCGATGCGTGATAGCCACGTCTGCTCCTTCCCATTTCTCCTGAATCTCCTGGCCGATTTGAATGAGCTTCTTGACCGCCATTTCTTCATAAGCTTCATAAATTAAGTACAAGGTTTTCTTCCCGTTGGTCAGTTCTCTCACCGTTCCAACAAACAAGGTGACAGCGCCAGCGTCCCTTTGGATGACCTTGTTCATGACATCTGTGACATTGATTGGTTCATCAGTCAGCTGAAATTTCATGACCTTCCCCCTTATGTATCCTTTTCATCCATTGATAGTCTTGTATTGTATTCATGTTGAAGAAAACGCGCGGATCTTCTCCCTCAACAAGCTTCGCATTAGCTGCATCGAGCAGCGTTGCCATCCGCCTTTGATCGGCATCAAGCGCTTTCTGCACTTTTGGAAGAAGTGACTTTCGATAGGCCGCACATAAAGGATGACACCTGCCATCCGTCTGCGGGATAGCGAGCTCATATTGATTTAAAAGCATAAGCAATCTCTCCCCCGTCTCCGCCTGAAAAAAAGGCAAATCACAGGCAAGCAGAAGATTATGCTCTGTCCTTGAAGCCATGAGTCCAGCCTCCAATCCAGCGAGCGGTCCCATTCCTTTACGGATGTCGCTGACATGAGGCAATTGGAGGGTGGCATACTCTTCCGGCTGATTCGTGACTAGGAGGATCTCCCCGCCCAACCGCTCCGCCTCCCTTACGATACGCGAGATGACAGTCTCTCCATCTATTTGAAGAAACGCTTTATTCGTGCCCATTCTGCTGGATTGCCCCCCAGCTAATAGGATGACGGTACATTCCATCTTCCCCACCCCCTTTTACAACCTATCATTTACCCCGTCCCTTCTTACGTGAACCTGTCAAATAGTACTCTTTTTTAAAATTATATCATTCCATCCTTATGCAAGCAGACAATTCGTTTCCACGGAATGGAAGGTATATAATAGACTATACAAGATTGAGGTGCATCGCTTTTTGTTTTGATATATATTTAAATGTATATCTTATAGCTTGATGTACTTGAAGGAGGAAAGAAGACTAATGAGCTTAAAAAAGACATTAACAATTGCCGGATCTGACAGCAGCGGCGGAGCCGGTCTTCAGGCTGATCTGAAAACATTCCAAGAATTAGGCGTATATGGCATGTCAGCTGTCACTTCCATTGTTGCCATGGATCCTAAGGATTGGTCCCATAATGTTTTTCCAATAGAAACATCCATTGTTGAGACACAGCTTGATACAATTCTTTCAACCGGAATTGATGCGATGAAAACCGGTATGCTGGGCACTGTGGATATCATTGAACTAACTGCTAAAAAAATCAAAGAATATAATCTGGATAAAGTCGTCATTGACCCTGTCATGGTATGTAAAGGAACAGATGAAGTCTTAATGCCAGAAAACACGGTTGCCATGCGCGAATTACTTCTTCCGCTTGCGACTGTAGTTACGCCAAACCTTTTCGAGGCTTGGCAGCTTTCAGGCCTCGGACCTATCACAACAATTGAGGAAATGCAGCAAGCAGCGCAGATCATTCATGAGCAAGGTGCAAAATATGTCTTAATTAAAGGCGGCACGAAGCTCGAAGGCCAAGATAAGGCGATTGACTTAGTATACGACGGCAAGAACTTCACCGTCCTAGAATCTGAGAAAATGCAAACGACTTATACTCATGGAGCAGGCTGCACAACAGCTGCTGCCATTACCGCTGAACTGGCGAAAGGGAAATCCGTTGAAGAAGCGCTAGAAACCGCAAAGAACTTCATTTCTGCCGCCATTGAACATGGCTGGAAGCTGAATGAATTTGTCGGACCTGTCATGCATGGGGCTTATCGCAACTTCAAATAATGGCTGACGTTAAAGCTGCCGGCGCATTTGTCTCCGGCAGCTTATTTATTTCACATTTTTATACGTCATTTAGTATGATGATTTAAAATACTAGAATTACTTTGATATGAACTAGGAGGTAGTGTCATGAAGCCAATTGATCTTCTCGATGCTCAAGCATCCCTGCAAACATTCGCGGACCATCCCGTATACCTGCATTTAGAGACGACAAACGGGGCTTATGCATCCCATAATGATGAAGCCTTTTTCTCAGCGGGTGCCTTCATCCGCAATGTCGCCATTACCTTTGAGGAAGGAAAAATCATCGGTGATGGTCCATACCGCGTCGGTCTCCGTATGGCGAATGGCTGGGTATATGCAGAAGGCATCACTCATTATGAAATAGATGAATTTGGCCGTTTGCTCATGGCTGGTCTTGACCATCAAGGCCGCCTGGCTGTTGCCTTTGAGCTGAGCAATAACCCATTTGACAAGTAAGGAGATGTGAATGATGGAAACTGAAAGACATGTACTGGTAATCTTCCCCCATCCAGATGATGAAGCCTTCGGGGTGTCTGGAACCATTGCCTCCTATACGAAAAACAACATTCCTGTTACCTATATTTGCCTAACACTCGGTGAGATGGGCCGCAATTTAGGAAACCCTCCATTCGCGACTAGGGAATCGCTTCCGAATATCCGCAGACAGGAACTGATGGATGCCGCAAATGTGATGGGCATTCAGGATTTGCGCATGTGGGGCCTTCGCGATAAAACGGTTGAATTCGAGAATGAGGAAGCACTCGCCAACCGCATCCGGGCGGCGATCGATGAAGTGAATCCTTCCCTGATTATTACGTTCTATCCCGGCTTCAGTGTTCACCCAGACCATGAAGCAACTGGGAGAGCTGTCGTGCGAGCTGTAGGCTCTATTGATCAAGCTGAACGTCCTAAGCTTTATGGCGTCGCTTTTTCAAATAATCATCAGCAGGTGCTCGGCAAACCAAATGTTGTTCATTTCATCAAGGATGTCATTGAAACGAAGCTTGCTGCGATTGCAGCACACCGTTCCCAAACAGAGGCAATGATGGCCTCCTGGCCTGACCTTTTGGAGCAGAAAAATGAAGAGCTCGAAAGTCGCCTATTCTATGAGCGATTCTATGAATATAAGTGGGCTGAAGATATACGCTAAAAGAATAGCAGAGGAATGTCTATGAACACCGGCAAAAGGGGTTGAGAATTTTTTATTCTCAATCTCTTTTTTGCTTCTATTGGCTAAGAAGGCAAGCTAGAACACCTGCCAAATATAGTGCCAGAGCATAAAAAAAATCCGCCAGGCTGATTTAGCCCGGCGGTCCAAAAAGGGGGGGATACTTTGGAAAACTTCATTGCCTTTATAATTTAACCAATTTTCCCCAACTTTATACATGTATGTCATTATTTTTTTGAAACCATATAGCGATAGATTGCATGGGCAACGCCATCCTCTTTATTGGATAAGGTCGTATCCTTGCAAATTTGCTTAATTTCCTCTGCAGCATTCCCCATGGCGATGGAGAGGCCAGCCTTCTCAAACATAGAGACATCGTTCAGATTGTCCCCGATGGCGATCGTTTCTTCAAGCGGGATATTATAGTTAGCTAATAATGCTTCGAGAGCATTCCCTTTAGAGATTCCGCGATTATTGATTTCGATATTGCCTTTACCAGAGGAAGTAATCGTCAAACCATCAAACTTAGCAAGGGCTTCGGCCGCCGTGCTGAGCTCATCCTGATGGAGTGAGAATACTAAGATTTTAAAGACGTGCATATCCTCTTCTTTAATCAATGCATGATAATCATGCGTTTCAAATAAAAACCCGTATTCAATTCTCGCCAGCGCTCTCCTCTGCACTTCCTCCCTATCATGCTCAGGGTTAGCGCTCAACACGATATCCACAAGAGAATCAACCGCATGCTCTGGATTTTTTGAGAAAACACCATGATTCGTATACAGTTCGAAATATAGGCCCGCTTCCTCCAAGAAGGTAATCGTGCTTTCTAGCTCCTCAAGCGCGATTGGCTGAGATGAAATGAGATCTCCTTTTTGATCATAAACAGCGGCGCCGTTCATACTGATTATAGGGCAATTGATATTCGCCTCATCAAGAGCCAATCTCGCTTCCTTATAAGAGCGGCCTGTCGCAATGATGACTTGTCCGCCCATTTCCCTCACCGCTTCAAGTGCTTTACGGTTCTCTTCACTGATTTTCTGATTTTCATTCAGCAATGTGCCATCCATATCAGATACAATACATTTCATATCGTTTGGCTCCTCCTTCATTCACCTTCCATGATCATTCTAATGATAGGCAGAGATGTCTTATTTTAAGTATATACCCTGTTATTCCATATGAAAAATGGGTTAACCTATCTCCCCTGTATAAAAAATGTTTCTATGGCGAAACATACTAACCGATATAATTAAATAAAACTTTTCTATTAACTTTTAAACCTATACACTAATGATGGCTTACTATTCTAAATTTACAACTGAAAGGCAACAGGTGAACTACTATGACTTCTCAAACAAATCGTATATCCTTTTGGGGCGGCATCGGCTTCACGGCATTACTTGCCTTACTAGGGTTCATATTGGCTAAACTGCCAGTATTCGATTATATAGGCCCATTAGCATGCAGTATCTTGCTCGCGATTGCTTATCGAAATTTACGCAGCTATCCAGAAAACCTTCGTGCCGGCGTTCATTTCTCTGCACGCATTCTCCTTCGTGCCGCTATTATTCTCTATGGTTTAAAGCTAGATATGCAAATCATTTTCAGTGAAGGTCTTGGACTGCTAGGAAAAGCCTTCGTCGTCATTATCTTTTCCATTACGGTGATGATGCTCCTCGGCCGCTGGTTAAAGATTGATCCGCATATCTCTTTTTTACTAGGCGCCGGAACTGGTATCTGCGGTGCAGCAGCTATTGCTGCCGTTTCTCCAATCATACAATCAGAGGAAGAAGACACAGCGATGAGTGTCGGAATGATTGCCTTGATTGGGACCATATTTGCCGTCGGCTATACCGTTCTCTTGCCGATGGTCAGCCTCACCCCAGTCGGGTATGGCATATGGTCTGGGCTAAGCCTTCATGAATTGGCCCACGTTGCCCTGGCTGCGGACCCAGCGGGTGAAGATGCAGTAGCGATGGCATTGCTCGCTAAGCTATGCCGCGTTTTCTTGCTTATTCCGTTTTGCTTCGTGCTAGTCTTTTGGATGAAGCGCAGACAGAAAAACGATGAATCAAGTTCTAAGATTGCCTTCCCATGGTTCTTGCTTGGCTTTATCGCACTTAGCATTTTCCGTACATATCTTGCGGGCGATTGGTTCCCGGTCTCCTTATATGATTCCATTGCCATGCTCACGACCTTCTTATTATCCATGGCCATGGCTGGTCTCGGTCTAACCATAGACCTGCGGCAATTAAAGGAGAAAGCAGGATTCCCGCTGCTTGCTCTTGTGATTACATCTATTTTACTATCAGTTATCACCTATATTTGGGTGTAAATACCGTCATAAAAAACAGATGAAGACCCCCGTGGTTTTCATCTGTTTTTTATTGGCGGCGAGCGCGAGAGTGTACACATTTTAGTCCCTTTTCCTGCGACTTTTCAGCTAACGCTTCTTTCATAACGGGATGATTAGGGGATTGGCTGAAAATGAAGCGCAAGAGCGAATCTCAACCATTTGAATACATCACTCTTTTGGTTTTATGGGCTCTCCTCCCTGCATACACTTGTACAAGCAAACGAAACGGAGGGCTTGCTTGTATGTATGGATTATTAAGTTATGTTTATTTAGGAATATCCTTATCCGCGCCTGTTGGACCTATCAATGCCGCACAAATGGAAACAGGACTGCGCAAGGGATTTAGCTATGCCTGGCTATTTGGATTAGGCGCCATTCTTGCCGACATTGTTTATATGATTCTTGTTTATTTCGGTCTTGCCACATATATGAATATTCCCATCATCCAGACCTTCCTATGGCTATTCGGGGCATTCGTGCTTATCTATTCAGGGGCAGAAAGTCTCGCCTCCTCTGTTCAGGCAAACGAAAAAAGCCTGCAGAGAAATGTGACGAAGTTTCATTCCTTCCGTACAGGCTTCTTTATGTCTTTGATGAATCCTCTAAGCATCCTTTTCTGGATTGGGATTTATGGGTCTGTTCTGGCAGAGACGGCGAATCATTTATCAACACGCCAGATTTTCATTAATAGCTGCGCCATTATCTGCGGCATTTTCTTATGGGATTATACAATTGCTTTACTATCAAGTATCTTCAGGCGGTTTCTGACCGACCGTTTCTTGCGGGCTGTCTCCTTGTTTTCGGGTATCTCCTTAATCGGATTTGGCCTTTACTTTGGCTCAAAAGGGATTCTGTCCTTATTCTAATCAGCGCATTCTGCGCGGAGTTAAAGGCCGTTTCCTGATTCTTTTCACACTGACAATAAAGGTAATAAGACCGATAAAAGCGACGAAACAAAGACTGACGAGAAGTCCGCCTCTTGTGCCTTTTTGAAAAAGAGTGCCTGTAATCCCTAGCACGATAAATAAGAAGGCCAAATTACGCTTCCACTTATCTAGAGCTGATAATTCAATCGATTTCGAATAGGTTATCAAAATCAATATCCAATTGTATAAGATAAGCAAGCTTGCCCCTGTCGTAAAATATTCATAGACACTGTTTGGCATTAGAAGGGATAAGACGATTGAAATGACAAGAGCCAGCACTGTTATGATAAAGGCAGGGAGCGGAATTGCGAGCTTTCCCTTCTTACAGCAAAAACGCGGAGCATCGCGGTCCTCTGCCAATGCAACAAGCATCGTCGTCACAGCATATAGAGAGGCTGACATGGTAGAAAATCCGGCAATCATCAAAGCCCCGTTAAATATATGGGCAACCAATGGTACCTTAAAAAAGGAAAGAACGGTCAAGAACGGGCTTTCATTTGCCTTAATATCATGATGGGGCAAGGTGAAGACAACTAGGCTAAGAGCAGCGAGATAGATGACCAGCAAGATCAAAAGCATCACTTTTCCTGCCTTTGGCGCATCCTCCTTGTTTTCGAGCCGCATTGACATAATGCCAATTACCTCTATTCCGCCAAAGGCAAAAAAAGCAAAAATCAGCGATGCCCAAATCTGCTTCCATCCAGTCGGGAAGAATCCCGCAACCGTGTGCGGCCAGCTAAATCCTTTGTCTCCATCAATGACTCCTGTACTCCCAAGGACGGCGATGATGATAAACATCAAAATCGCTGCGACCTTCACGATGGCACTTACATTTTCCATCTGTTCGAATAGCTTCGTCCCAATCAAAATGACCACGAGACCGAGCACTCCGAAAATGCTTGCGAACACCCATAGCTGAATTTCCGGAAACCAGAATCGCGAGAATAAAGAAATTGCTGTAAGCTGGCTCCCGACAATGAACATTTCAGAAAACCAATAAATCCAGCCATTCATGAACCCGACTGGTCTTCCAAAAGCCTTGCGGGAATAGGTACGAAATGATCCCTTTTGCGGATCCTTCTGTGTCATCGCCGCCAAGGCGTCATACACAAAATAAGTAGCGGTCCCCGCGATTAGAAAGGCGATTAAGACAGCCGGCCCAGCAAGCTTAATTCCAAGTCCGGATCCAAGAAAGAAGCCGGTGCCTATCGTGCATCCGACCCCTATCATCGATAATTGCCACCATTTCAGCATTTTCTTTTCCTTCCCCTGTGCTGCCTGCTTTTTCATCGTAATTCACCTCAGTCCATTTGGCATTCATTCCTCCTTAATTTGCTCTACTATAATTGACTTATACGCAAATAAAAAAGAAGGGAGGAGACATAGGAATGCCTTCTCCCTTCTTACAGTGAAATTACATATAAGTTCAGATATTTTTATTAGATGCGAACAACGTTAGCTGCTTGTGGTCCGCGGTTACCTTCAACGATTTCGAATTCAACTTCTTGGCCTTCTTCAAGAGTTTTGAATCCAGTTCCTTGGATTGCTGAGAAGTGTACGAATACATCGTCACCCTCTTCGCGCTCGATGAAACCAAAACCTTTTTCTGCGTTAAACCATTTTACTTTTCCGACCATTTTTTTGGCCTCCTAACTTTAGTAGAAATAATCAAAAGTAGAAAACCAGAAAAACCTTTCATGTCTAAAGCATGTACTTACAGACTGTAAAAATTTTTTTGATCTTCAAACCTTTAGCGTAATAATCGTACCATAATCGAGCCCCCTCTGACAAACGATTTTAACAAGTTAAATAAATCCAAAATGTGCGAAAATATACGTAATTCATTGGAATTTACCTATAAAATGCTCGATTTACCACAAATTGTATAGGATATTGTCGAAATAATCGGTCCATATCCTTACAAATATCAGAGGTATTTACAAATCCTTAAACCCATAGCCGCTTGGATAATTGAAGAGGCTGCTCATCCTGATATACCACTCCGTATATACTCTCCCTTGCATTTTTTGTCTCACTAAAAGTCTATCAGCATTCCAATAAAGCAATGACCCCTAAAGTATCTATCCTTTTTCAGTGCCAAAACTATGGTATATTAGACGATACAGAACAAGTAAAGGAGTTCGGATAATGGCAAAAAGTGTAGTAATCGCCGAAAAACCATCTGTTGCGCGTGATATCGCCAATGTGCTGAATTGCAGAAAAAAGGGTAACGGGTTTTTAGAAGGGGATCAATATATCGTTACATGGGCACTTGGGCATCTCGTCACATTGGCTGACCCTGAGACCTATGATCAAAAATATAAAACATGGAATCTCGAGGACCTGCCAATGCTCCCGAAACAGCTGAAGCTTGTCGTCATGAAGCAAACCGGCAAACAATTCAATGCAGTGAAGTCCCAGCTGACCCGCGGGGATGTCAAAGATATTATTATCGCTACAGACGCAGGGCGCGAGGGTGAACTTGTTGCTCGCTGGATCATCGAGAAAGCGAATGTGAAAAAGCCGATTAAGCGCTTATGGATTTCCTCTGTTACAGATAAAGCAATCAAAGACGGCTTCAATCGCCTGAAGCCTGGTAAAGATTATGAGAATCTCTATGCCTCTGCTGTGGCGCGTTCAGAGGCGGACTGGTATATCGGCCTTAATGCAACCAGGGCGCTGACCACGAAGCATAACGCCCAGCTGAACTGCGGACGGGTGCAAACCCCAACCGTTGCCATGGTTGCTGCCCGCGAGGAAGAAATTAAGAATTTTAAGCCGAAAACGTATTATGGCATTGAGGCAAAGTCAGATGCCCTAAGTCTCACTTGGCAGGACAAGGACGGGAACAGCCGCAGCTTCAACAAAGAGAAGGTGGATGCCATCCTTCAATCATTTGGCAAACAGAACGCTGAGGTTGTTGCAATCGATCGCAAGGCAAAGAAAACATACTCCCCTGCCCTCTATGACTTAACAGAGCTGCAGAGGGATGCCAATAAACTATTTGGCTACTCCGCCAAGGAAACATTGAATATCATGCAAAAGCTGTATGAACAGCATAAAGTGCTCACCTATCCGCGGACGGATTCCCGCTATCTTTCCTCTGACATCGTCAGCACGATTCCAGAGCGTCTGAAAGCGATCGGCGGCGCGGAATACTCAAAGCTTGCCAACAGAATCGCGAACAGGCCAATCAAGGCAACGAAAGCCTTTGTTGACGACAGCAAGGTAAGCGACCACCATGCCATCATTCCGACGGAGGGCTATGTTAATTATGCAGCCTTTAATGATAAAGAGCGAAAAATCTATGACCTTGTCGTGAAGCGTTTCTTGGCGGTCCTATACCCTGCACATGAATTTGAGCAATTGACTGTCCATGCGAAAATCGGCTCTGAGTCGTTCATCGCACGAGGCAAGACGGTCATTAAGGCTGGATGGAAGGAAGTCTATAACAACCGATTTGACGATGAGGAATCTACTGATGATGTGAAGGAGCAGCTATTGCCGCGTCTGAACAAGGGTGATGAACTAAAGGTTTCCCTGATTGCTCAAACATCCGGCCAAACGAAGCCGCCTGCCCGTTTCAATGAGGCAACCCTTCTGTCTGCGATGGAGAATCCGACGAAATATATGGAAACAAAGGATAAAAAACTCGCTGCCACGCTCAAATCAACAGGCGGACTTGGCACAGTCGCAACGCGTGCAGATATCATCGACAAGCTGTTCAATTCCTTCCTGATTGAAAAACGGGGAGGCAAGGACATCTACATTACCTCTAAAGGGCGCCAGCTGCTCGACCTTGTGCCTGATGAGCTTAAATCGCCTGCTACAACAGCTGAGTGGGAACAAAAGCTTGAGATGATTGCTAAAGGAAAGCTTGATAAGAATGCCTTCATCAATGAAATGAAGCAGCATACGAAGGAAATTGTCGCAGATATCAAGGCTAGCGATAAGAAGTTCAAACATGACAATATCTCTACGAAATCCTGTCCGGAATGTGGCAAACCAATGCTTGAGGTCAATGGCAAGAAAGGTAAAATGCTCGTCTGCCAAGATCGTGAATGCGGCTACCGCAAAAATGTCGCACGCCTGACCAATGCACGCTGCCCGCAATGCAAGAAGAAAATGGAGCTGCGCGGTGAAGGCACAGGACAAATCTTCACCTGCAAATGCGGCTACCGCGAAAAGCTGTCTTCCTTTGAAGAAAGACGCAAAAAGGAATCCGGCGGCAAAGCCGACAAGCGCACCGTTCAGAAATACTTAAAGCAGCAGCAAAAAGAAGAAACACCAATTAACAACCCGTTTGCTGACCTGTTGAAAGGCATAAAGCTGGATGATAAATAAGATGTTCATATGAAACAAAGCTGCCTCCCCAATTATGGAGAGGCAGCTTTGTTATTGAGGGAAAGGTTTTTCGGTCCGAACATATGTGATATCATTTTGGCCGCCAATTTATCCCCCAATATAAACAGGCGGAGTCTCCAAAACCACGCCTGCCCTCCTTAAGAGAGTCTATATTTGAAATCCTGATAGCCGAATTGACGGACGACCCGGCAGTCCCCATCCTTATCGCGCAGACAGATTGCCGGAAGCGCCATTCCATTAAAGGTGTTGTTTTTCACCATTGAGTAGATGGCCATATCGCCGAAGATGAGACGGTCACCTGCTTTTAAAGGCTCGTCAAAGGAATAGTCCCCGATGACATCGCCAGCAAGACAGGTCGGACCGCCGAGACGGTAGGTATGCTCCTTTTCACCCGGAAGGCCTGAGCCTAGAAGCGGCGGCCGATATGGCATTTCGAGCACATCCGGCATGTGGCAGGAGGCAGATGTATCAAGAATAGCTAGCTCAACATCATTGACGAGCGTATCAAGGACGCTTGTCACGAGAAAACCCGCATTAAGAGCAATCGCTTCTCCTGGCTCCAAGTAAACCTTGAGTCCATATTTATCTTGCATTCTCTTAATGCAGGATTCCAGCAATTCGAGATTATATCCTTCCCTTGTAATATGATGGCCGCCTCCGAAGTTGATCCATTCGAGCTGTGGCAGCCATTCACCGAATTTCTCTTCAATCACATCAAGCGTAACTGCCAAGGCATCGGCATCCTGCTCACAAAGCGTGTGGAAGTGGAAGCCTGATACCCCTTCTAGTTTCTCTGGCTCGAATTGGCTGAGCGTCACGCCGAATCTGGACCCGCGCGCACACGGATCATAGATTTCATGCCCTTCCTGGGTAGAGCATTCCGGATTGATGCGCAAGCCTACTGCTTTTTGGGCCTTGTGTACCTTCTCCCTGTATTTCTCCAGCTGGGAGAAGGAATTGAAGATAATATGGTCACATAAATCAATGATCTCATCCATCTCCTCCTCACGATAGGCCGGGGAGAAGACATGATTTTCCTTCCCCATTTCCTCATGCCCAAGTCTCGCCTCAAACAAGCCGCTCGCTGCTGTACCGCTTAAGTACTGCCCAATTAACGGATAGGTTGCATACATAGAAAATGCCTTTTGTGCGAGGATGATTTTGCAGCCAGTCCGTTCCATAACCCCACTTAGGATTTTTAAGTTCTTTTCTAATAACGCTTCATCCACCACATAGCTTGGTGTCGAGAGTTCTTCCAAGCGCATCTTAGTCTACTAGCTCCGGATCAAAGCTTTCCTTCCAAGGAAGACCCCATTTATTAAGAGCCTCCATGAATGGGTCTGGATTGAACTCTTCAATATTGTAAACACCTGGTTTGTTCCATTCACCTGTCATGACCATCATGGCGCCAATCATGGCTGGTACGCCAGTTGTGTAAGAAACGGCTTGTGAGCCGACTTCACGGTAGCATTCTTCATGGTCACATACATTGTATACATAATACGTTTTCGGCTTGCCGTCCTTTGTGCCGCGGAAAATACAGCCGATATTCGTTTTCCCTTTCGTGCGCGGTCCTAATGATGCCGGGTCAGGCAGGACAGCCTTCAGGAATTGAAGCGGGATGATTTCCTTTCCATCGAACATAATTGGCTCAATCGATGTCATGCCGACATTTTCAAGACATTTTAGGTGAGTCAGATAGCTTTCCCCGAATGTCATGAAGAAACGGATTTGTTTTAGACCAGGGATATTTTGAGACAGGGACTCAAGTTCCTCATGGTAAAGCAGGTACATATCCTTTTCGCCAACCTCCGGGAAATTGTAGACACGCTTAATTTCCATCGGCTTTGTCTCAATCCACTCGCCATCCTTCCAGTAGCGGCCATTTGCGGATACTTCACGGATGTTGATCTCCGGGTTGAAGTTTGTCGCAAACGGATAACCATGATCTCCTGCATTGCAGTCAAGGATGTCGATATATTCAATTTCATCAAAGTGATGTTTAAGCGCATAGGCTGAAAATACACCCGTCACACCTGGGTCAAATCCGCTGCCAAGCAAGGCAGTGATGCCGGCTTCTTCAAAGCGCTGGCGGTATTCCCATTGCCATTTGTATTCGAATTTCGCCGTGTCCTCCGGCTCGTAATTCGCTGTGTCCATATAATGCGTCTTGGTCGCCAGGCATGCATCCATGATGGTCAAATCCTGATAGGGAAGGGCCAGGTTCATGACGATGTCTGGCTTCACTTCCTTGATGAGGGCAATTAGCTCTTCGACATTGTCTGCATCCACTTGAGCAGTCGTAATTTTTGTTTCCCCTCCATCAAGCTTTGCCTTCAGCTCGTCACATTTCGATTTTGTCCGGCTTGCGATGCAAATCTCCTCAAATACCTCACTGTTTTGTACACATTTATGGACAGCAACGGAGGCAACTCCTCCTGCACCGATGATTAACGCTTTACCCATTTCCATCTCTCCAATCTTGTTCTTTATTTTTTGATTGCAAGTATTAGTTCCCTGACAAGCTTGCAGGCTGTCGCTGTGGAAATACCGCTAGAATCATAGGTCGGTGATAATTCATTCATGTCGAGACCAACGATATTTGTCCTCCCGCAAACGGTAAGCAATGCGGCCAGCAATTGCCTATAGGTGACGCCGCCAGCCTCAGGTGTTCCCGTCCCCGGAAAGGCAGATGGGTCGAGCACATCCAAATCAAGAGTTAGATAGACCGGCTTGTCTCCGATTTCCGCAAGGATCTCCTCAAGCCCTTCAAAATCGAATTTATTGGTGAACACATGCCCTTCCTTTGCCCATTCAAATTCACTCCTGTCCCCAGAGCGGATGCCGAATTGGAAGATGCGGCCGTCGCCAAGAATATCATGACAGCGGCGAATGACAGATGCATGGGACAGCCTCTCGCCTAAATAATCATCCCGCAGATCTGTATGCGCATCGAAATGAATGATATGCAAATCAGGATACCGCTCTGAGACGGCACGTACGCTGCCGAGTGTAACGAGATGCTCGCCGCCAATCATGAATGGAATTTTCCCGTCCCCGATGATTTTCTTTGTGCGTTCCTCAATATCAGAAAGCACTCTTTCGACATTTCCGAAGGCGAGCTCCAGGTCGCCGCTATCAAAGACTGCTATATCGGTTAAATCCTTGTCCTGATAAGGACTGTATGTTTCAAGCCCATATGATTCCTGGCGGATGGCCTGCGGTCCGAACCGGGTACCCGGCCGATAGGAGGTCGTCCCGTCAAAGGGGGCACCGAATAAGACAATGTCGGCCTCATTATATTCAGCCTCACAGCCAATAAAGGTGTGGATATTTTTACTCAACATCTCGCAGCAGCTCCTCTACATAAGTGGGGAGCGAGAAGGCGCCGACATGAAGATTCGGATTGTAATAACGCGTATTGAGTTTGGCGTCTTTAAAAGCCTCTCGCTTTAAGTCATCCACTGGATGATATTTCTTTGAAGCGAATCCAAACAGCCAGTGACCGGATGGATAAGTCGGGATATGGGCTTGGTACACATAGCTGATTGGGAAGCTTTCCACAATACGTTTATGGGCACGCTGCATGGCTGCGACATCCTCCTGGTAAAATGGGCTCTCATGCTGATTGACCATGATGCCATCTTTATGAAGTGCCTTATAGCAGCTTCCGTAGAACTCACGGGTGAACAAGCCCTCGCCCGGACCAAATGGGTCAGTTGAATCCACGATAATCAGGTCATACTGATCCTCGCAGGAACGGATATACTTCAAGCCATCCTCATAATGAATATGAAGGCGCGGATCATCGAGCGCACAGGCTGTTTTCGGCAGGTATTTCTTGCACACATCCACGACCATTTCATCAATCTCAACCAAATCAATATGCCTCACACTCTCATACTTGACGAGTTCCCTGACCGCTCCGCCATCTCCTGCACCGATAATCAGAACCTGCTCTGGATTTGGGTGGACCATCATTGGCACATGGGTGATCATCTCGTGATAAATGAATTCATCCTTCTCTGTCAGCATCATAAAGCCGTCTAGCGTCAGAAAGCGCCCAAATTCCTTTGATTCATAAATGTCAATGCGCTGATAGTCGCTCTGCCCGCTATACAGCTGCTTTTCCACCTTGATGGACAGCTTAACGTTCGGGGTATGCCGCTCACTAAACCAAAGTTCCATTTTCGTCACACTCCTTGAAGTACATTCAATCGTTCAATACTCAAATCCTCAGGTCCTGTCATCGAGCATCCCTTTTCCTTGGCGTAATCAATATAATCAATGATGTCCTGCGTAATCCGTTCACCTGGTGCGAGAATCGGTATTCCCGGCGGGTAGCACATCACGAATTCACTGCACACCCTGCCGACCGTCTCATGGATAGGCAAGGATTCCTTTTTGGCATAGAAGGCTTGCTGCGGTGTGGTTACAACTTCTGGGTCAATATATTCCTGCGTGAACATTCCTGCCTTATCCCGCATATAACGTCTTTTAATTTCTGATAACGCGCTGATCAGCCTTTCGACATCCCGGTTACGGTCGCCCACTGATATATAGGCAAGAATATTGCCGATATCGCCGAATTCAATTTGGATATCATATTCATCACGGAGAATGTCATATACCTCAATACCGGCAAGTCCAATATCTCTCGTATAAATAGACAGCTTCGTCACATCAAAATCATAGACGCTATCTCCATTGACCAGTTCCTTCGAAAAAGCGTAAAAATCCCCAATCTGATTAATCTCATGACGGACATACTCAGCGAGCTCAACGACATGCGCAAAAATCTCCTCCCCATTCAAGGCGAGATTCCTCCTCGAAATATCCAAGCTTGAAAGAAGTAAATAAGACCCGCTCGTTGTCTGAGTTAAATTGATGATCTGCCGGGCATAACCGGCATTCACCGCTGGTCCGAGAAGCATGAAAGAACTCTGTGTCAGGCTGCCGCCAGACTTATGCATGCTTACTGCAGCCATATCCGCTCCTGCCCCCATCGCGGAAACCGGCAAATTCTTACCGAAATATAAATGGGTGCCATGGGCCTCATCCGCGAGCACGAGCAGTCCATGTTTATGGGCAAGCTGAACAATACCGCAAAGATCAGAGCAAATTCCATAATAGGTCGGGTTATTGACCAATACGGCCTTTGCCTCGGGGTTCTCCAAGATGGCCTTTTCTACCTGACTGACTGACATGCCAAGCGCAATCCCGAGCCTGTGGTCGACCTCAGGATTAACATACACAGGCTCCGCTCCGCAAAGAACGAGGGCATTGATCACACTGCGATGAACATTGCGCGGAACGATAATCTTGTCGCCCTTCTTGCAGGCAGTCAGAATCATTCCCTGCACGGCTGATGTCGTGCCATTGACCATGAAAAAGGCATGTGCCGCACCAAAGGCCTCAGCTGCCAATGCTTCTGCATCCTTTATGACAGAAACCGGATGGCATAGATTATCGAGCGGCTTCATTGAATTCACATCAACCGTTAAGGCCTGTTCTCCTAAGAAGGCCGTCAACTCCGGGTTCCCCCTGCCTCGCTTGTGACCTGGCACATCAAACGGCACGATTCTTTTCCTCTTAAATTCCTCAAGCGCTTCATAGATAGGCGCCCTGTCTTGTGCCGCTCGAAAAGCAGCAGTCTTCTTATAGCTCAATTTGGCGTTCCCCCTATGATTTATCGTCGGTCTCTAGCAGCGGGGCATTCCAGACCGTAGCTGTTTCTAATTTTCCTTTTACTATTCGGAAGATTAAGTCTATATTTTGCTAACTTCTCCCTCTTAAACTACTTACCCTCTAGCCTCTAAATAACGCAAAAAACGCAAGTAATGGCGTCAAAAGGCGCATCACTTGCGTGTGTATGAAATATCCAAAATATATCTAAAAAGCAACGGCATACTACCCCCAATAATCAAAGCGGGGCATAGCATCCATACATGGGGAATGAGGCTTTTTAAACAATATTCAAATATACCATCAAGGTTTAGAGTCTATATAGCAAATAATTACTTTTACCACTCTTATTGACCGTTTCACAAGTTGATGTGCGATTTTATTCACACTGGTTGTAAAGTAACCAACTTATAAAATTTGAGCTTTTAACTCAATCAATAAGGCAACTAAGTTGCCAATCGGCATTTGACCCGGCTGTCCGTATGGCCTTAACGTTCCATGCTTTCACATGAAATGTGGTCAAAAATCATCTGCTTGGAAAGACTCCTTCTATTTGAATTCCAATTCTCCCCAAATGTTATAGCTATCTTACCAACCCACATTGGAAATTTCAACCATAAAACAAAAAGTTTTAATTTACAAAATATTTACACATATTTCCAAACCTTTGTTAAATCTATATTACTTAGAAAATATTTCTATTATTTTTTTAAAAGAAAGCTCGCTTGTTGAGGCATAAACGATATCTGCCTCCCCTAATTGATCCATGGACCCGACTCCTACCGCAAACATGCGGGCACGCTTGATAGCTTGAACCCCTGCCTTTGCATCCTCGACGCCAATGCAGTTTTCTGGATTGACCTTCAGATTCAAAGCAGCATTCAAGAAGATTTCAGGATCTGGCTTGCCGTTGGCAATCAGGTTGGCATCCGCCATATAATCAAATTCATCGAGAAGATCTAACCCTTTCAGGACAGCTGGCGCATTCTTGCTGGCTGAGGCGAGTCCTACCTTTATACCTGCCTCCTTTATCTCCTTTATGAATGGCTTAATGCCTGGAAGGATGTCGGCAGGGGTAATTCGCTTAATGAGCTCCATGTATTGAATATTCTTCTTCTTTGCAAGGTGCTCCTTCTCCTCTTCGGTGAATGCCATCTGCTTGTTGCCTAGCTCTAGAATAATTTCGAGTGACGCCAGACGGGACACCCCTTTTAACCGCTCATTATCCTCCCTCGTGAATGGTATGCCAAGCTCCGCTGCCAATCCCTTCCACGCGAGATAATGATATTCAGCTGTATCGGTAATGACTCCGTCCAAGTCGAAAATAATTGCCTCCAGCTTACCCATCACTTCGTCTCCTCCTTCACCTTGCCTATTGATACACTCAAGATTCCATCTTCATCGAGTACATGCTTCACCCCATATAGTTCAAAGGTGAGCGCTGGCCCCTTCTGGGTGATTTGAACGGTTTCTTGGTCAATCTTCACTGTAAGATGATGCTCACGATAGTTGATATTAAAAGCATAACGATCCCATGCAGCTGGAATAAATGGTGCAAACGATAGCACCCCGTCAAAGGTTTTCATGCCAGCAAAGCCTTGCACAATAGCCAGCCAGGACCCCGTCATACTCGTGATATGGAGGCCATCCTCTGTGTCATTATTATAATTATCTAAATCAAGCCGTGCTGTACGGTTATACATCTCATATGCCTTTTCCTCGAGACCAAGCTCTGCAGCAAGCACCGCATGCACAGATGGGGATAAAGAGGATTCATGGACCGTCATTGGCTCATAAAACTCAAAGTTTCGGCGCTTCTCCTCATCTGTGAATTCATTATTGAGGAAGTAGATGCCTTGAAGAACATCTGCCTGCTTAATGAAACAGCTGCGCAAAATTTTATCCCAGGACCATTTCTGATTTAAAGGCCTTTCATGCGGGGAGAGCTCGCTCACCTTCTTCAGGTCTTTATCAAGGAAGGTGTCATGCTGCACGAACACTTGAAGCTCTTCATCATATGGCAAATACATTTTATCTGTAATCTCCGCCCAGCGGTCCAGTTCCTCTTGATAAATATACAAATCAGCAAGCCTGGACTCATGACCGGCTTCCTTAAGCTCATTAATGACCTGGATCGTGTAGCGCAATGTCCATGCCGCCATCTTATTCGTATACCAGTTATTATTCACGTTATTCTCGTATTCGTTCGGACCGGTTACACCATGAATCATGTATTGGTCTTTACGGCTCTGGTAATGAACCCGGTCAGCCCAGAAACGGGAGATGCCTGTGAGTACGTCAATGCCATATTTCAACAAGTATTCCTTATCACCCGTGTAGTTGACATAGTTGTAGATGGCGTAAGCAATGGCTGCATTTCGGTGAATCTCTTCAAACGTAATTTCCCACTCATTATGGCACTCGACGCCCGTGAAGGTGACCATTGGATATAAGGCTCCTTCAAGCCCCTGCCTTTTGGCGTTCACATAAGCCCCTTCGAGCTGGTTATAACGATAGATTAGTAGATTGCGGGCCACCTCGGGATTTGCGGTTGCCAAATAGAAGGGCAAGGCATAGGCTTCGGTATCCCAATAAGTCGCACCGCCATACTTCTCGCCTGTGAACCCCTTAGGACCAATGTTTAAGCGAGCATCTTCCCCATAATAAGTAGAGAAAAGCTGGAAAAGATTGAAGCGAATTCCTTGCTGTGCTTCATCATCTCCATCAATTTGGATATCGGCCATATTCCACCTCTTTGCCCACTCCTCCGTATGAGCCTTCAGGCATGCCTCATAACCGGCTTGCATCGCTTGATTCAAAATTTCCCCGCCCTTTTCAGCCAAGTGCTCGGCATCATAGTCACGGTTTGTTGTCACAACGATGTACTTTGTTAAGCTGACCGGTTTGCCAGCTGTCGTATTCATAACGATGGTGTTATCCACATATTCCACATTCATAAACGGCGTAACCTCAGCCACATCGCCTTCTGCTTCTAATCCCATACTCGCCGATACGCGGAATATTTCCGTTTCGAAAGGGTTTTCATTTGTCTCCATCACAAGATGAGCCTTGTTTGGCTCAGCAAAGCGTGCAATCGCTTTCCAAAAATCCTCATCATAATTCGAGTCTTCATTGCGTACATCCCCATCCAAATAAGGAATGAATGTAACCTTACTATCATGGTTCAGCGGTGTGACCTGATACTTTATGACGGCAAGCTGCTTCTCCGCAACGGAAAGATAACGCACCACATCGATTTTTGTTTCCTTTCCTTCATGCACAATGGTAAACGTACGAGTCAGGGCCCCCGCCTTCATGTCAAGCTCACGGTGGTAGTCCTTCACTTCAGTCTTGTAAAGATCAATCTCATCCTCATCAATAAGCACGCGAATACCAATGAAATTAATCGCATTGATCACTTTGCCGAAATAATCCGGATAGCCATTTTTCCACCAGCCAACTCTTGTTTTATCCGGATACCACACTCCTGCTATATAAGTTCCTTTATGTGAATCACCGCTATAGGTTTCTTCAAAATTCCCTCTCAAGCCCATATGTCCGTTGCCAAGACTCATCATACTCTCAGCAAGACGAAAATCATCCTTATGTAGTTCTTCCTCTATAATTCTCCATGGGTCTACTGCAAATAATCTCTTCATCGAATTTCACTCTCCCATAAAAGGTCCCTTACTTTGTGCAAGCGATTGCACATTAAGTTCATGTTTATTATAACGTATTGCAGAGTAAAAGAAAGTATGTTTGATAAAAAATCAAAATTTTCTTTATAGATGATATATTGACATAAAAAAACTCCAAAGCCGCTCAAGCTTTGGAGTTCATATATTAATCATTTGTGCGCGGTTCAGGCTTCTGATGAGGCATCGGCAGCTTTCCAAAATGCCTAGGGGGAATATAGCCATTTGCTTTTACTTTCTCAAAGCGCTTGTCCATATGCTCGAGAATCATATCGGCTGTATCCTTTGTCATCACACCATATTCCACATATTTATGGATAATATCCTTCTCACGCTGAAGGGCATCCTTATGCATGGCTTCAAGCTCTGTTTTCTGCGCATCTGTCAGTGATTTCTCTGCCGGAGCTGGCACCTTCTCCTCTGCAGCCTGAACGGGTGGGCTAAGACTGGTAAATGAGGCTGTTGCCATCATGATGCCTGCCAAAACAATTAACGTCCATTTCTTCATTTCATTCACTCCTCTAATTTTATCCACCCTAGTTTTTGCCAATTGCCTGATTTTATTCATGGGTTTAGGAGAGTGATGATCCTGTTTATTTTTTCTTTTGCGGCTTCACAGCCGGACGCTTCTTCGGATAGACTGGCCGCTCATCGACAATCTTCCCTTTAAATAATTCTTTCTTTTTCAGCTCTAGCTTAAGTTCACGAGCATATTTGCGCAGCTCTCGCTCCTCACGCGGCGTCACAATCGAAATCACTGTTCCACTTGCTCCTTGGCGTCCTGTGCGGCCGGAGCGATGGACATATTGGGCGATGGATTCCGGGAAATCTACATGGATGACATACGGTAGGCCCTCAATATCAAGCCCCCTTGCCGCGACATCTGTCGCAAGCAAAACCGGAAGCTTTCCTTGCCGGAAGGAACGAATAGCCTTCTCTCTGTCCATCTTCTTCGAATCGCCATGAATAACAGCAAGGTCAACCTTTTTATAGGAGAGCTTAGAAGCCATGACATCAAGATTGCCAATATCTCTGCCGAAGACGAGTGCTCTCATTCCCTGCATTTTGGCGAGCTTCTCAAGGAGAAGGATCTTATCGCGCTGTTCGGTCACAAAATAAATATGATCGACCTTCGATTGCACGGTTTCTTCCTTTGAAATTCGAATGCTGACAGGTTCATTCATCCATTGGGCTGCTTCCTCTTCAAGCTGCTTTGGCAGTGTCGCTGAGAAGAGCAGAACTTGACGATCACGCATCGCTGAATGAAGAATGGCCCCAACAGTGGACATATGTTCAGGAATTAGAAGCTGATCGCCCTCATCAAGAACGATGGTCTTTACTCCATGCATCTTCAGTTTCTTTTGCTTGATTAATTCCTCTAGCCTGCCAGGCGTGCCAATCACGATATGCGGATGCTTCTTCAATTTCTCAAGCTGCCGTTTTGGATTTGCCCCTCCAATGAAGGATGCAGCCGTGATGCCGCTGCTTTTTGCCCATGTTTGCACAACCTCAAAAATTTGCATAACCAATTCACGTGACGGCGCCACGAAAACAGCCTGTACCTTCTGCTCAGCAGGAGCAATCTTATTTAGTACCGGCAGCACATAGGCTAGCGTCTTGCCCGTTCCTGTCGGGGACTCAACGATACAATCAGCTCCCTCCATCACAGGTCCATATGCCTTCGATTGAACGGCTGTCGGTTCCTTAAATCCAGCTTGCTCCCATTCTTTTTTCAGTCCTTCATTTAATTCCTCTATAAATACAGCTTTCGCGCTCATTTAATTCTCCTAACTAATGTCGTGGTTTTCTCATCTTATTATACATAGGCTGTCGCTTGATTATCAATAAAGGTCCCCTTTCGAGCCTTTTCCCGTGCATTTCAATGTATAGGAAAACAAAATGCAGATATACTAGATATATTGCCAAAATTACTATATTAGAAGATGCTCCCCGCCCTTTACTGTATTTATTTGTAGGCTTCTTGCGACTCGGGGACATTTCCATTAGAATGAAACTACTAGTTTATGCGAAAGAGGTTGAAGATGGTGGAACATAATACGTCCAATTTTATACGCAACATCGTCATTGATGATGTAGAATCAGGCAAAACAAAAGAAGTCATCACCCGTTTCCCGCCGGAACCGAATGGCTATTTGCATATCGGCCATGCTAAATCGATTGTGCTGAATTTTGACATCGCTGATGAGTTCGGCGGCAAGACAAACTTGCGCTTTGATGATACCAATCCTGTGAAGGAGGATGTGGAGTTTGTCGAATCAATTAAGAAAGATGTAGAATGGCTTGGCTACAACTGGGACGGACTGTTTTTTGCCTCTGATTATTTTGAGGAAATGTACAGCCGAGCAATCCTTTTGATTGAAAAAGGTTTAGCCTATGTGGATGACCTTTCTGCCGATCAAATCCGGGAATACCGCGGCACATTAACTGAACCAGGCAAGGAGAGCCCTTTCCGCGGCCGTTCTGTGGAAGAGAATCTCGACTTGTTCAAACGGATGCGAGATGGAGAATTTAGAGACGGGGAGAAAGTTCTTCGTGCCAAGATCGATATGAGTTCACCAAACATCAATCTTCGTGACCCTGTTATTTACCGAATCGCTCATGTACCACACCATAACACTGGCACAAAATGGTGCATCTATCCAATGTATGCGTTCGCTCACCCAATTGAGGATGCGATTGAAGGCGTGACTCATTCTATTTGTACACTTGAATTCGAGGACCAGCGTCCATTCTATGACTGGGTAATTAAAGAATGCGAAATGCCAGCTGTGCCAAGACAATATGAGTTCGGTCGTTTGAATTTGACAAACACAGTCATGAGCAAGCGCAAATTGAAGCAGCTTGTTGAAGAAGGCTATGTCGATGGCTGGGATGACCCGCGTATGCCGACCCTATCCGGTCTAAGAAGACGCGGCTACACACCGGAAGCAATCCGTAACTTCTGCCGTGAAATTGGCGTAGCTAAAACAAGCGGAATCGTCGATGAAAAGATGCTTGAGCATTTCGTCCGCGAAGACTTGAAATTAAAAGCGCCGCGTACAATGGGGATTTTAAAGCCGCTTAAGGTTGTGATCACGAATTATCCAGAAGGCGAAATCGAAATGCTTGATGCAGAGATTAATCCGGAGAACCCGGAAATGGGCATGCGCAAAATCCCGTTCGGCCGTGAAATCTACATCGAGCAAGAGGACTTCATGGAAGACCCTCCGAAGAAATATTTCCGTCTCTTCCCTGGTAACGAGGTTCGCTTAAAGCATGCTTACTTCATTAAATGTGAAGAAGTCATCAAAGATGCGGACGGAAATGTGGTCGAGCTGCACTGTACGTATGACCCAGAAACGAAGAGCGGCACTGGATTTACTGGCCGCAAAGTAAAAGGAACAATTCACTGGGTCGAAGCTACCCAAGCTATCCCGGCTGAATTCCGTCTATACGAGCCCCTCATCCTTGATGAGGATGCGGAGAAAGAAGGCGGCTCATTCCTTGACCATGTAAATCCAAACTCCTTGATCATTGAGCAAGGATTCGTGGAGCCGAACATGAAGGATGTCAAAGGAAATGACAAGTTCCAATTCTTCCGCCACGGCTATTTTAACGTCGATCCGAAGAATGAATCAGACAAATTAATCTTTAACTTGATTGTCTCCTTAAAGAGTTCATTCAAGCTTTAAAAAAGGCAGGGCACTCATCCTAATCGGATGAGTGCCCTTCTTTCATGCTTATTGATTGAGCCTGCTTCTGATTTCATTTACAATTTCATTCGCCGTCATGCCATTCGCCTCAATAATAGACGCGTCGGTTCTGGCTTCCTGTATGCCCATGACATTTGTGTCTAGTCCCGTGACAACACAAAAATCAAAATCGACCCCAGCAGCATCCGCTGCATGGCGCAATTCTGTCACCTCATACCCTAGCTCAGCCAAGGCCTCATGAATATCAGTTAATGATTGCTCGACACCTATTTTAGTCATTGTCGCACCTCCTCACTCTCTTAAGATTTCCTGTGAGGGGATATATTATGTTGTAATAAGCGACAAAGAAGACCGCCTATCATTTAGACGGTCTTTTTGACTTTCAAATATTCTCGCGGTGAGATACCGAACTCTTTCTTAAATGCCCGCACGAAGCCTGAATAATCGTTGAAGCCCGCTGACTGGCACACATCAGTCAGCCTTAAGCCCTCTGCCATTAAGGCTTTCGCATACATCAGCCTCTTCTGGACAATATATTGGTGAAGTGTATAGCCTGTATATGCCTTGAATTTTCTCATGAGATGATATTTGCTCAAGAAAACAAGGGAGGCAAGGTGTCCAACGGATAGGTCACCATCCAAGTGCTGATTGATATACGTAACAATTTCATTGATGTTTTGGTCAAATTGAACATCAATTGACGGATTTCTGCGATTAATATCGAGTATACTGCGGTTCAAAAGGATGATTAATTGAATTAATAAGGTTCGTTTCAAGATATCATTGCCAAAAGCCGGACTATCTTCTTCTTCAAGAAAATCATTTACGATTCTTTTCACCTTGCGCAGCTGCTCCTCAAATAAACGCAGACGATTGTTATCCCTGTTCATAGCTACTTCAAAGCACTCAAGCAAATTGGCATCCTCACGATTATGCTCTGCTATCATTTCCGGGTTAAACCAAATAATGATTCGCTCATAATCCTCTGAGGGATCAATGATTGGCTTATGGATTTGACTTTGACTGATGATGAGGGTATCCCAAGGTCTTAACTTATAAGCTTTCCCCTCAATCATGTAGGTAACATTTCCTTTCAGGAAAATGATGATCTTATGAAAATCATGATAATGGTAATCGACATCCTTTGTGATGCGGTCCTTCAAATGGAAAACGCGGAAATCTTCATTTAGAATGCCCCGTTTTTCAAGCGGCCATTGCCCATATTCAATCATGTAAATGAACTCCTTTTATTATCATCTTCTAATTTTAGAGCATTTTTATCCATCTTTCTAGCAATATTCACATAGTAGTTGGCAATTTGAATAAGTATGATAAAATAACAGAAGTTTTTCAAAAAGAAAGGTTTGAGAATATGAAACGTTTTCTAGCAAGCTATAAGTCTTCTTTAATCTTGCTCGGCGCTATCATCATCGGCGGAATCGCAGGATCTATTATTGGACCGGATATAGCCGTAGTAAGACCATTCGGGGACTTATTCCTGAACTTATTATTTATGATCATTGTTCCGCTTGTCTTCTTTAGCATCACATCAGCTATTGCTAATATGAGCGAAATGAAGCGTCTCGGCAAAATCATGGTGAGCATTGTCATTGTCTTCTTTATCACAGCTGTCATCTCAGCTGTTCTAGGTATGGCAGGAACTACTATTATGAATCCAATTGGAGATTCTGATGTATCCGCCATCAAAGAAATGATGACAAACACCGAAGTCCCAGACACAGAAGATGTCACCCTGCTCTCACAGCTTGTGAACACTTTTACTGTGAGTGATTTCTCTGAATTGCTGTCTAGACAACATATCCTTCAGCTAATCGTCTTCTCCGTCCTTGTCGGGCTCGCTACTGCCATGGCCGGTGAAAAGGGACGTCCTGTTGCGCAGCTGCTCACTTCTGCAACTGAGGTTCTCATGAAGGTTGTTAAAATCATTATGTACTATGCCCCAATCGGGCTTGGCTGCTATTTCGCGGCGATTATTGGTGAGCTTGGACCGCAAATCCTTGAAGGATACGCACGTTCCTTCGTACTCTATATGATTATATCCATCATCTATTTCTTCGGATTCTTTACACTATATGCTTTCATTGCAGCTGGAAAAGACGGCATACGTGCCTTCTGGATGAATGTTCTTCCTCCATCTGTTACAGCCATTGCTACATGCTCTAGTGCTGCGTGCATTCCGATTAATCTTGATGCGACGAAGAAAATCGGTGTTCCTGATGATATCGCAGAAACGGTCATTCCGCTTGGTGCTAACACGCATAAGGATGGTTCCGTTATCGGTGGTGTGCTGAAAATCGTCTTCTTGTTCAGTCTCTTTGGCCGAGATATGACGAGCGTATCAAGCATTCTCAGTATTCTAGCTGTCTCCTTCCTTGTTGGGGCCGTAATGGGTGCTATCCCAGGTGGCGGCATGATTGGTGAAATGCTGATCTTAACGGTATTCGGCTTCTCGCCAGAAGTATTGCCGCTAATCGCTGTTATCAGTACCATCATTGATATTCCAGCTACCTTGCTTAACTCTACAGGAAACACTGTGTGCGCCATGCTTGTCACACGTCTTGTCGAGGGCAAAAACTGGCTGAAAAACGCCATGAGTAAAACTGCAGATGCATAAAATTAAGCAAAAAGGCCAGTTCAGCTGATGAACTGGCTTTTTGCTTGTTTTGTATCCAATATTCCACTGGTCGAAGAGCTTCTCTCAAGCCCTTTTCTGCTCCATTCCTGCCAGTCTATCTTGCTGGCTCGCGTGTATCGGAATAAGTCATGAGGAAACTGACCCTCTCATACTTAACTTAATGCTTAAACGCACTGCGACCGCCGACTATAGGCAATGTAATTTCACTGCGGGTTGGAATGACATTAATTTTTGTACCGGCTTTTGGACGAATTGTATAGTCATAATCGCTGGCGATAAGGACAATCCCAATCTGGTGACCTGCCTTAAATACGTAATCCTTAGGCTCCATTTCCCATTCAAACGTGTAATCCTTGCCAGGAACCAATGATTTAGAGCGGTCATCGGATTTGAGATTTTGCGGATCCATCCAGCCGCGCGATACGATGACTGGGCTTGAATTGCTGTAATCAACGAGTAAGGCCGTTAAGTTGGCAACCGGACGATCTATGCTTGCACGAATACTGACTTTCGGCGTTCCGCTCAGCCGGACTGAATCAGTTAGTGCAGGAGTCATATAAGCCAGCCGGTTGGAGGAATTTAGCTCTGGGTCGGCAATGAGTGTATTGGCCTTTTTCATTGGGTCATCAATGATTATTTGCTTGTTATGCGGCTTATTCGGAACCGGCTTCAGCTGTAACTTACCTAAATCATTCCCCTCGCCTGTCAAATGCAACCTTGTCGGAGCAGAACCAGCTGCAGGCCAGCTTGTTTCCTTCGTCCACGTTCTGTCCTCACGCTGGATATCTACCGCCGGCTCATTCATGACTCCATTTTCGATCCCATAGAGATAATAATCAAACCATCTATTTTGTAATTGCGGCCAGTTATTGCCTGACGGACTTGAATGGCCACCCTGATGGAGCCATAATCTGCGGGGGACATTATTTTCTCCTAATGCTTCCCACCACTGTGAGAATTGCTTTGTTTTAACATTCCAATCATTCAGCCCATGTACCACAAGAACACTAGCCTCGATATTCTTGGCATCCTTCACATAATCACGGTCTGCCCAGAATTCATTGTAGTCCCCTGTTTCTCTGTCCTGTTCGGCTGTTAGCTCAGCAATGACATCCTTACATACCTGCGGATTGTCACGAGTGAGGACAGCTTCAGCCATATTGTCTGTATCTTCACCTTGATAGCCACCAGGAGCGATAACTGCTCCGTTTGCACGATAATAGTCATACCAGCTGCTAATTGCGGCAACTGGGATAATCGTTTTTAGTCCATCGACACCTGTTGCAGCAACCGCATTCGGCAAGGTCCCGTTGTAGGAAGTACCTGTCATCCCCACGTTGCCTGTGGACCAATCAGCGGATACCTCTCTACCGTCTCCTGCATAAGCTTTTGCTCGCCCATTTAACCAATCAATAACAGCCTTCGTGCCAAGAATTTCACGTTCATCTCCTGTTGTTGGACAACCATTCGATTTACCTGTCCCAATACTTTCTGCAAGAATAACCCCATAACCGCGAGGGACATAGTAATTCCCCAAGGAGCCAAGATTAGCAGGCTGGCCTTTGGCAAGCGCGAATGGCTTTCCTCCTCGTCCATTCCCTTTCCCAGGGTGTTCAACGGGATTTAGCTCCACATCGACATTATAGACGGGAACATTTAAAATTCCAGAGCGATAGGGACTCATCTCATAAATGACGGGTACTTTAACACCTGGTTCCGTTTTGGGCCGGTACACTTTAATAGACACGCGGTCACGCTTCCCATCCCTGTCGCTGTCTACCTCGGTCTCGACAAATAATTCCTCTATTATCGCCTCGTCAGTTGAATAGATTGGCTTTGTCATACCATTTTCCAGTTCAATTCTCGTTGCGTCTGAAGCCGTTTCCGGAATCAGTCCATTTAGCGGTATTCCATTCCAATCTGGAATATTCCCCTTAGCTGCTGTTTTTAATGATGCGGGCAGATTTTGACCGTTTTTCGCTTCTGCTGTCCATGAATTTCCCCCAGCTAATAATGTAAGAGATAATACAGAACATAAACCAATTGACCAAACTTTTTTCCTCAAATTTCTCCCCCCACAACCGCAAATTTTGGAAATTACACCCAAAACAATAGTATCACTGAATGTTCTGTCTTTTTGTGTTACCTTGATGAATAATTAAAAACAGGAGAATAGTAATGGGCAGGAAAAATAATTCATAGGATATAAACCCTGTTTTACGTGCAGAAAAGCAGGACACGGAATGACAAAAAAGCGTAAACCAATTAGGTTAACGCCTCCCATGTTAAAGTACATTCATTTATAAAATAATCGAAGAAATCCATTGAATCTCACACGTATGCTGACTCTTTAATAGCCGCCTCTATAACCGTGTTCACTTTAATAAAAGCTCTTCGTTTATTTGAGATGCAGCTATTCAATCTTGTTATTTCAGACACTGTCCAGCCCTGTACTCCCTTGCTAATAGTTTGCTTCTTAGTACAGCGACCATTTGCATGATGGCGAAATGTTATCAAAAAAAGGCGGTATCTGGCCATTAAGCCAGCAGCCGCCTCATCCTCACTTCTGTGCCCGTATAATCCGGTAGTTCATTAGATGCCTGTATTGCTTGAGCATTTGTTCATGCTGGGATAACAATTGGAAAACCTGTTCCGGAACGTCATCCGATGGGTAGAAGTCAGTCAGCGGTTCCTCATCATCGTAGAAGGATGGGAGCTCGCGAATCTCTACATGGCGGAATCCCGCATAAAGACAGGCAGCCTTCCACTCCTCTTCGTTCCACATTTGCCGGAATCCATAAAACGACCCGATTACATGCTTCTCCTCCTGCCTGGCCGGTCCGTCTATCGTCAGCTCAATAGCGTAAAGGACACCACTACTCTTTAATACCCGATGTATTTCTTTTGCCGAGGCATAAAAGTCAGCAAAGGAAAGGACAGATTCTGATAGACAATAATCAACGGAGCCTGTAGCGAGTGGCATGGATTCAAGAGAGGATTCTATGACCTTAACAGGCAGGCTTTGCATGCTAAAGCGCTGTCTTGCCTTTTCTGCCATTAGCGGATGGTTATCAAGCGCCAATACTTTTGCTCCATACCGTGATGAAAGATAGGCACTCGTTTGCCCCGTCCCGCACCCCGCATCAAGAATCACGGTTTCAGGTCCAATCGATTCTCCTCCAAGCATGATATCGGTTGCTTTAATTCCGCCTGGATGGGCTCCCCCAATTCCTAGGATTGATAATAGATCTATATACGTATACACTGACATGCTGCACCCCTAACTTCTTTTTTGCCATTGTATGAATGCCCTTATTTTATGTTCCGCTCAAAGAAACTCCTTTAGATAGGTAAAACAAACAAGCAAGTTGTCCAAAAAAAAATACAATACAGAGAAACCGATTCAGGAAGGAGGTTCTATCCTCATGAATTATTATGAATTATGCAATAGACATATCGGACGTAATGTTTGCATCACAGATGTCCACGGCAGAAGGCATAATGGCGTTATCACGCGAGTTACGAATAAGCATGTTTGGATCAGGCCAAGCGGCGGTTCTGGCAGAGGCTATGGTTACTGGGGCTGGGGAGGAGGCTGGGGCTGGGGTTACCCGCTTGCTCTTGGCTTAATCGGCGGCTTCGCTCTAGGCGCCTTATTCTTCTAAAAATAGTTAAAGGAAGAGGCTCATAAAAATGAGCCTCTTCCTTTTTTATTCAGCCTATTAATTCAATGAAGACGACCTTTAAATAGTCCCCCTCTTTATATTCACTAATCGTTTTAAAATCATCCGGAAGCGAGAATTCCTCACGAATACGGTAACGGCGCTTCATGTCCTTGCATGCCGTATCAATGAACCCTTTAAACTTGTCCATATTAAACGCACTGCAATTGGTTGAGGCGACGATCGTTCCATTCTTCTCCGTAATCGCAATCGTATCCTTCAGCAAATTTGTGTAATCCTTTGCTGCACTGAAGGTGAATTTTTTTGATTTAGCAAAGCTTGGCGGATCAAGGATAACTAAATCAAACTTCAATTCTTTCCGCGCTGCATACTTGAAGTATTTAAATACATCCTCCACAATGATATCCTGGCTTTCATAATCAATGCCATTAATGCTGAACTGCTCAATCGTCTTGGCGTAGCTGCGATTGGCAAGATCAACGCTCGTTGTCTTTTTGGCTCCGCCAAGGGCCGCAAATACGGAGAATGCCCCTGTGTAAGAGAACATATTTAACACCGTCTTGCCCCTTGCATACTTATCACGGATGGTCCGGCGCACATCGCGCTGGTCAAGGAACACACCAACCATTGCCCCATCATTTAGATCAACGGCAAAGTTAGCCCCATTCTCCTTGACGATAAGCGGGAATTCACCTCTTACACCGGCAACGAAATCATCATCCTCGATATATTTCCCCTTCGTATCAAAACGCTTCTTCTCATAAATGCCTTTATAGCCGCCTTCCCACTTTTGAAGGGAAGAGATCACCATATCCTTGAAGGTATAAATGCCCTGACTGTACCAGTGGATGACGAAAAACCCAGCATAATAATCGATGATAAGACCGCCAATGCCATCACCCTCGCCGTTAAACACGCGAAATGCTGTCGTCTCTTCACTGTTAAAATACGCAGCACGCGCACGCAGAGCCTTCGTGATTTTCGCATCAAAGAATGCCTGGTCAATAGCCTCTTCCTGCTTTCTCGTCAGCACCCAGCCTATTCCTTTATTTTGATTGCCATAATAGCCTTTCCCAATAAAACGGCCATTTTCATCCGTGAGCTTGAGGATGCTTCCCTCCTCTTGCAAATGCTCCGGATGGACAACCGCCCTCTTATCTATTAACGGATACCCGCCTTTTATCTTTTTACTGTCACGCGCTTTAATTTCACATATTAATTCCTGCATTTAGATCACATTCTCTCTACATTTCATCTTTAACTATCCCTATAGTATAACGAAAAACCGCAAAAGTTAAATCATCGAGAAAAGAAAAAGCAGATTCACAACGGAATCTGCTTAAATGATAAGCCCGACAATCAGCCCGGATAGGATGCTGACAAGCGTCGCGCCATATAAAAGTTTCAAGCCAAAGCGTGCGACTGTATTACCCTGCCGTTCACTGAGCCCCTTAACCGCTCCGGCAATAATCCCAATCGATGAGAAATTGGCGAATGAGACAAGGAAGACAGACAGAATACCAAGCGTCCGTTCACTGAACGTATCCGCAATATCAGATAAGCTGACCATTGCAACAAATTCATTTGTCACAAGCTTCGTTGCCATAATTCCCCCGGCAGAAACGGCTTCGCTCCAAGGAATACCCATTATAAAGGCCACTGGCGCAAAGACATAGCCAAGTAAATGCTGGAACGTAATACCGAATATTTGATCGAATGTGCCATTAATAAAAGCAATCAAGGCAACAAACCCAATCAGCATTGCCCCAACTACAATCGCTACCTTAAAACCATCCATTATATATTCCCCAAGCATTTCAAAAAAGGTTTGTTTCTTTTCCTCTTCTTCTACAGGCAGAATATCCTCTTCCGGGTCAACCCTGTACGGATTGATGATGGAGGCGATGATGAAACCGCCAAACAGGTTCAGAACAAGCGCGGTTACGACGTATTCAGGCTCAATCATTGTCATATAAGAACCGACAATTGACATGGAGACCGTCGACATCGCAGAAGCACATAATGTATACAGACGGTTTGGCGGCAGCTTGTCCAATTGCTTTTTAACCGTAATGAATACCTCTGATTGTCCTACCATGGCAGAAGCAACTGCATTGTAGGATTCGAGCTTGCCCATTCCATTCACCTTGCTAAGCAAATAACCAATCCACCTCATGATAAAGGGGAGAATTTTGAAATGCTGCAAAATCCCGATTAAGACTGAAATGAACACAATTGGCAAAAGCACAGTCAGGAAGAATGGTGCCTGACCTTCATTGGCCAATCCGCCAAAGACAAAGGTGATTCCTTCTGCCGCATATTCAAGAAGCCGTTCAAACACAACCGCAATGGCACGTATGATGAAATAGCCGACTTTCGTGTTGAGCAGCAACAGGGTCAAAAGAATTTGCAGCACAATCATGATGCCAATATATCTAAACTTAATGTCCTTGCGATTATTACTGACGAGATAAGCTAACCCTAGTACAATTAAAATCCCGATGATTGATATGAGATATTTCATGTTTACCTCCGCTAAGATGTTCTCCCAAAATTATCCAGTGCATAGTCATAAATTAGCCCCGTTCTCCCAAGGAGAGACGGGGCTGGATAATTAAACCTGCCCATTTTAGCTTTTGCAAAAATGAGCCTGGTTATTCCCCATTAATAATCTGTGCTTGCTGTTTCCCCTTTGGCAATGGATACACCAGAGCTCGCTCCGATTCTCGTAGCTCCTGCTTCCACCATTGCTTTTGCGTCCTCTAGGCTGCGAACACCGCCAGATGCTTTCACACCGATTTCCGGTCCAACAGTCTTTCTCATGAGAGCGATGTCTTCAGCAGTCGCTCCGCCTGTTGAGAAGCCGGTGGATGTTTTTACGAAATCAGTTCCAGCAGATACAGCCAATTGGCACGCTTTCTCGATTTCTTCTTTCGTTAATAGGCACGTCTCGATGATTACCTTTACAAGCGCCTTTCCTTTTGCTGCTTCAACAACGGCTTTAATGTCTGCCTCAACCTCATCGTAACGGCCATCTTTCATTGCGCCAATATTGATGACCATGTCTACCTCATCAGCACCATTTTCAATCGCATTCTTTGTTTCGAATGCTTTGACTTCAGGTGTATTTGCCCCAAGAGGGAAGCCAATTACCGTACACACCTTCACTTCTGGTGTGTCAGCTAGTAATTCAGCACATTTTTTTACCCAAGTCGGATTGACACAAACAGAGGCAAATTTATATTCCTTTGCTTCTTCTGCAAGCTTTACTACTTGCTCTTCTCTTGCGTCAGCCTTTAAAAGGGTGTGGTCAATTAAGCTCGTTAACTTTTCAGTCATCTTCCATTACCTGCTTTCCTGTATCAATTAGTGAATTTCTGTATAAATCAATGTCGGAGCTTCTGTTTTTTCTCCGCTGATTTCATAAGCATCATAGATCATGTTCATGACCTTCTCAACATCCTCTGCATTGGCATGAATCGTCACGATTGATTCGCCCTTCGCCACCTCATCTCCAACCTTCTTGTTGAGAACAAGTCCGACAGCCAAATCAATTTCAGATTCCTTCGTCGCTCTGCCGGCACCAAGAAGCATAGCGGCAACACCAATCTCCTCAGCCGCAATTTTCGCAACAAATCCAGCTTCCTTCGCAGGTACCTCAATGATGTATTTCGCCTGAGGCAATTTTTCTGGATTATCAACAACACTTGCGTCTCCGCCTTGTGATGCAAGGAATGTCTTAAACACTTCAAGTGCACGGCCATTCTTCATCACTTCTTCAAGCTTTTGGCGTGCCTCTTCAGGGGTATCCGCTTTTCCTGCAAGGATGATCATATGGCTTCCGAGCGTTAGGCAAAGCTCATTTAGATCAGCTGGTCCATTCCCTGAAAGGGTATCAATAGCTTCCTTGATCTCAAGTGCATTCCCTACAGCGAATCCTAGCGGCTGGCTCATATCAGAAATAATTGCCTTCGTTTTACGGCCGACTCCATTTCCGATATCGACCATAGCTTTCGCCAATTCCTTCGCGTCATCTAGGTTTTTCATGAAAGCCCCGTCGCCTGTTTTAACATCAAGAACAATGGCATCCGCACCAGCGGCAATTTTCTTGCTCATGATGGAGCTCGCAATTAGCGGAATAGAATCCACTGTCGCGGTTACATCACGAAGTGCATATAGCTTCTTATCAGCGGGTGTGAGGTTTCCGCTTTGGCCAATAACGGCAATCTTATTCTTATTCACTAAATCAATGAACTCTTGATTGGAAATCTCCACATGGAACCCCGGAACAGCCTCAAGCTTATCAATCGTACCGCCCGTATGGCCAAGCCCGCGGCCTGACATTTTCGCAACCGGTACATCAAGCGCAGCTACAAGCGGTGCAAGTACTAGAGTTGTCGTATCGCCAACTCCGCCGGTACTATGCTTGTCTACCTTAACGCCTTCTATCGCGGATAAATCAATCTGATCACCTGATTCAACCATTAATTGCGTTAAAATCACGCGCTCCTCTTGCGTCATCCCTTTAAAATAAACAGCCATCGCAAAGGCTGACATTTGATAATCCGGAATACTGCCATCCGTAAATCCTTCAATCACAAATTGAAGCTCTTCCTTGTCCAACTCATATCCATTACGTTTCTTCTCAATAACATCGACCATTCTCATGAATTAACACCCCATTTTTATGAAGTTACTGAATAATTGGTAAGCACTTACAAAAATACTATAACACAAAAGTTGAACAATTGTAATAAATAGATGTGAACATATGTAAAACATATACTAGGTCCTTATTCAACTTATTCTAATTCCCCATTTAAGCGGCGGAAAACTTTGCGGCAGAAAATCACACACCGCCTTCCATATGTATCTGCTTGCTATTTATCACAAAATATTGTGTCCTAAGGGGAATGGAATTACTCCTTTTTACCTGATTATTAGGATTTACCTTTTACATACTGACACTGGAGCATTATTTTCTTTTGGATGGAGAGTTTCGGGGTATGGAGGATGGTTATTTTTTAATAGTGGTCATCTTTTGTCCACCTTTTGGCCACCCTTTACACCTTTGCATGGGTTTTGGATGGGCTTTCTCTGACGATATCCACCCTTGGCCCACCCTTTACCCTCTTTGCCTGGGTTTTGGGTGGCCTTTCTCTGACGATGTCCACCCTTGGCCCACCCTTTAACCCTTTGCATGGGCTTTGGGTGGGCTTTCTCTGACGATGTCCACCCTTGGGCCACCCTTTACACCTTTGCATGGGTTTTGGGTGGGCTTTCTCTGACGATGTCCACCTTTTGCCCACCCTTTACCCCCTTTGCATGGAAAAAGGTGGGCTTTCCCAAGCTTTCCCCGCACTTTTTCTATAGAAAAAAAGCAGCCGCATGTCCTTGATTCAGCAAAAAAAGAAGCAGGATAACTATCCCGCTCTCCAGATCATTCACTTATCTAAAATAAACCGAGCCGTATATTGATCGGTTACAAGAACATTTGCATATTCGCCTTTTAGGGCAGCGTGGATGGATTCGATTTTGTGGGAGCCACCTGCGACTAAAATCGAATAATCCTTTTTCTTCAATTCTTCCAATTCGATACCTAGTGTGCGTTCATCCAGGCTTTGGCTGCATACATGGCCGTCTTTATCAAAGAAGCGGGAAGAGATATCACCTACGGCAGTTGAATAGAGCATACCGGCATCTTCCTCTGAGAAGTAACCAAGATTGAAGAGCAGGGAGTCCGATTTAATTTGTCCGCATGTAAACAAAGCAATATTAGCTCGTTTCCCCATATCAATTACCCGTTTGATATGACGATCTGCCATGATGGCTTCTTTAACGACGACATTGTCGACAATAGCCGGCAAGGGCAGATAATGCGGAGAGGCATTGAAGGCCTTGCCGAATAGATACAGAATCTCTGAGACATATGTGTTCTTTTCGGAAAGACTGATGCCTCCCTTCAGCTGGACGACCTGAACATTATTGACTTGTTTTTTCTTTAGTTCGACTGCGACATGGTAAATCGTTGTTCCCCATGTGACACCGATAATATCATCATCCCCGACGATGGAATCGAGGTATTCGGCTGCTTTCAAGCCAATGGTCGTCTTAATGACATGATCTTCATATTGTCCAACGGAGGCGACGACGGCCTTCTTCAGTCCGTATTTTTGCTCAAGATCTGCTTCAAGATCCGTTAGGCGGTCGGCTTTTTCACATATTTTAATTTGCACGATGCCCTCTCGTTTGGCCGTCTGGAGCATTCGTGATACAGTCGGCCGTGATACTCCTAATTTTTTGGCGATTTCATTTTGCGTACAATCGAGCAAGTAATACAGTTTTGCCGCTTGTATGACTTTATCGTTTTTATCCATTGCTCTATTTGTCCCCTAATTTAAAATTCTTGGCCGTCAAAAGACGATTGTTTTATTGCCATGGACGATAATTCGGTCTTCAAGATGCCATTTCACGGCTCGCGCAAGCACACTTCGTTCAATTGATGCACCGATTTTCTTGAGCTTGCGGACATCGTCCTGATGATTGACTCTCATGATATCCTGTTCAATAATTGGGCCTTCATCCAAGTCATCCGTGACATAGTGAGAGGTCGCCCCAATTAGCTTGACACCTCGATCAAATGCTCGTTCATATGGTTTTGCTCCGACGAAGGCAGGCAGGAATGAATGATGTATGTTGATAATCTTATTTTTCTGTCTTGCGACAAACTCAGGAGAAAGAATCCTCATATAGCGAGCGAGTACAATGACATCAATGCTATGCTCGGCTAAAAGGCGAAGCTGCTCCTCCTCCACCTTCTTTGTTGTTTCCTTTGTTATTGGCAGACAGTAAAACGGGATTTGCAGGGGTTCGACAATCTCTCTCGCATCCTCATGATTGCTGATAATAAGCGGAATATCCGCCATTAAATCGCCTGACTGCCACTCCCATAATAGCTCACGGAGGCAGTGAAGCTCCTTTGATACAAAGATGGCCATCCGTTTCATCTTATAGGCAAAGATAATGTCCCACTTCATCTCAAACCGTTCAGCCACTTGGGTAAAGCCAGTTTTAAACAAAGCTTCCTTTTGATGCAAATCAGGAGCCTCAAATTCAATTCTCATGAAGAATGTGCCTTTATGCCGGTCTGTCGAATATTGATTTGACGCTAATATATTGGCTCCTTGTTTAAATAAAAATTCAGAGACAGCCGCAACAATCCCAGGCTGGTCCGGACAGCTAACCAATAGCCGCGCTTTATCCTTTTGATTTTCCTGATATATTCGTTCCTGCCATTCCTTCATTGACTCCACCCATCCTCCGCCTCTCATGCTTAGTATGTATTAATAGTGTATCACTTAATCTAGCATATAATGAAGGATTGAGGTATGCAGAGCATATGTTTTCATCTTATTGATAGGAATACTTATTTTTCTTCTTATGTTTGCAACAGGCTGGCTTATGGGTATTTGTCTAGTTAAGATTACCGTTTTTGTAAGACGTTGTTTTTTTTCTAAAGACTAAACTGCAAAAACAGTCATATAGAAATAGATAGGGGTGGATTCAATGAGTCAAAATCATACGATGATGCAATTTTTCGAATGGCATATTCTACCCGATGGAACCCATTGGAAGCGACTGAAGGAACTCGCATCCGAGCTTAAGAACAAGGGAATAGATTCCGTTTGGATTCCACCGCCAACAAAAGCTCAAACACCTGAGGATACCGGTTATGGCATCTATGATTTATACGATTTGGGCGAATTCGACCAAAATGGCTCTGTCCGTACAAAATACGGAACGAAGGATGAACTGGTTGAAGCGATTGAGGCCTGCAGGGAGAATGATATTTGCGTATATGCGGATGTGGTCATGAATCACAAGGCTGGCGCCGATGAAACGGAGAGATTCAAGGTTATTGAAGTCGATCAAAATGATCGCACAAAAGAGATATCCGGTCCTTTTGATATTGATGGCTGGACTAAATTCACTTTCCCCGGCAGAGGAGATACATATTCTTCCTTCAAATGGAATGTCGAGCATTTTAATGGAACGGATTATGATGAGGGGACAATCCGGACAGGGATATTTAAAATTCTTGGAGAGCATAAAGGCTGGAACGATAACGTCGATCGCGAATTTGGCAATTATGATTATTTGATGTTCGCTAATATTGACTACAATCATCCCGCCGTCCGGGAGGAAATGATTAAATGGGGCAAATGGCTGACTGACACATTAAGATGTGACGGGTACAGGCTAGATGCCGTAAAGCATATCGATTATACGTTTATCCGTGATTTTGCCACGGAAATGCGTGGAACACATGGCGATCATTTCTATATGTTCGCCGAGTACTGGAATCCAGATCTGAAAGCTTGCCAGGAATATTTGCAGAATGTTGAATTTACCGTAGATTTGATTGACGTCCCCCTCCACTTCAAGCTGTTTTCTGCCTCACAAGCTGGTCGTGATTTTGACTTAAGAACCATCTTTGATGACACCCTCGTCCAAGCAAACCCGCTAAATGCCGTCACATTTGTCGATAATCATGACTCTCAGCCTGGCGAATCGCTTGAGTCATGGATTCAGGACTGGTTCAAGCAGGCGGCCTATGCCTTGATTCTCTTGCGCCATGATGGTTATCCATGCGTCTTTTATGGTGATTATTACGGCGTTGGCGGAGAAGAGCCGGTTGGCCGCAAGAGCAAATTAATTGATCCTCTTCTTTACGCAAGGGTGCATAAAGCGTATGGCGAGCAAATCGATTATTTTGACCATCCGAATACCATTGGGTGGGTTAGGATGGGAACGAGCGAGCACGAAGGTTCAGGATGTGCGGTCGTTATCTCTAATGGGGATAACGGAGAAAAGCGTATGTTTGTTGGCGATGAACGCGCTGGCGAATCATGGGTAGACTGTACAAAAAACCGCAGCGACACTGTCGAGATTGGCGATGACGGTTGGGCTGTTTTCCCTGTAAACGGCGGCAGTGTTTCTGTCTGGGTTCTTCCCGATTCTGAATAAAACCAATGAACGATTACCGTACTAAATTATACGATAGAATGGCAGGCTTTTTTGTTTCAGGGTCTGTCACGATTGTTGTTTCAATATCGAATACCTCTCGCAGCACTTCACGGCTAATAACTTGTTCAGCAGTCCCTTGGATAATTAACTTCCCTTCTTTCACGGCGATGATTTCATCCGCAAAGCGGCTTGCATGATTTAAGTCATGTATAACCATGACAATCGTGCGGCCGGCTTTTTTATTCAGCTTTCCAAGCAGCTCTAATACCTCTAATTGATGGGCCATATCAAGGTAGGTTGTTGGCTCATCAAGCAAAAGGATATCGGTCTCCTGAGCAATAGCCATGGCAATCCAGGCTCTTTGGCGCTGACCGCCTGACAAGGCATCTACTGGCATTTCCTTATAGGAGGCCAGTCCCGTTTCTTCAATTGCCCATTCAACCATTTCCAGGTCATGGGCCGTGGACCGTGAAAAGCCAGATTGGTAAGGTGTACGCCCATAGGAAACCAAGTCTTGAACGCTCAATCCTTCCGGTGCTTGCGGAGATTGCGGAAGAATGGCTAGTTGCTGGGCCAGCTTCCTCGTAGACATACGGTGAATATCCTGTCCGTCCAGGTATACTCCACCGCCGCTTGCCTTATGAAGGCGGGCTATCGTCTTGAGAATCGTTGATTTTCCGCATCCATTGGGACCAATGATAGCCGTGACCTCTCCTTTTTTTATTTCCATATTCAATTTAGGAACGATGATGTTTCCTTCATAGCCGATTGTCAGATCACGTGCTGTCAGGCTCATTTCCCGCTACCTTCTTTCTTCTCTATTTCGTTTTAAGTAATAAATATATAAAGTATGGTGCACTCAGGAGGGAAACGATGATTCCAGCTGGTATATCTACCTTCAGCAGATTTTTGCCAAGCATGTCAGCTAGAATCAAGATGAGCGACCCAATCATTGCTGCGGTTGGCAGGAGATACTGGTGCTTCGGACCAACTAGCTTTCGCGCGATATGCGGTGAAATTAAACCTAAGAATGCAATTCCCCCTCCTGCTGCGACACCAAGTCCAGCGAGCGCTACCGCTAGCACAATCAAGGTTAACCGCTCTCTTTCCGTGCGAATGCCAAGACCCGTTGAGACAAGGGGTCCTAGATGCAGGACATTTAATGCGTGGGATTTGTAAATGATGAGCGGAATGAGCAAGATGAACCAAGGCGCAAGCGCCCATACATACTTCCACTGCGTAGCCCATAGGTCTCCTGATAACCATGTCAAAGCCTTCATGAAATCATGAGGATTCAGCCTTAGCTGTAAGGCCGTCAAGATAGCTGTAATTCCGGCGTTGATGCCTATCCCCGTAAGAAGAAGCCGAATCGTATGCAAGCCTTGCTTCCATGAGAGGAAAAGAATCAAAACAGCTGTCAGCATGGCTCCCAAAAAGGCAAAGAACGGCATTGCAAATGTACTTAAAAGACTCATATTGCTCAGCGAACCTTGGAATAAGGTGATATAAAGGACTACGGTCAATCCTGCCCCTGCATTAATTCCTAAGATTCCCGGCTCCGCCAACTCATTGCGTGTGACTGTTTGCAGCACTGCTCCGGAAATTGCCATGCCTGTCCCGACCATCAAGGCGAGAATGATTGCCGGAAGCCTGATGTCAAACAGGATCAATTCCTGCTTTGGTGTCCCTTGCCCAATAATCGTCTGCCAAACCTCTAGCGGAGAGATGGAAACCGTTCCGATATTAAAGCTTATGAAGCATGCGGCAATAATAAGGAAGCTAAGCATGGTCCAAATGAGCTTGGCTCTTTTTTGTTGCCTCATGAAAACAGCCTCCTTCCATCCTGTCTGACCATGTACAAAAAGAATGGTACCCCAATTACGGCAGTCAAGACGCCAATCGGCGTTTCATAGGGTGCATTTATGGTTCTCGATAAAGCATCTGCCCCGACCAGCAGCGTGCTCCCGAGAAGGGCGGCCACAGGCAGTAATTTTCCATATTTACCGCCTATAGTCATCCTTGTGATATGCGGAATGACCAAGCCGACAAACCCGACCGTCCCCGCGACAGCAACTGCGCTGCCCGTAAGCATTAGAACTGCTACAACCCCTAGCGTCCGTACAAGACCGACATGAATACCAAGACTCTTCGTGATTTCCTCCCCAAGCGACAACAGTGTCAATGCGCGGGAGATTGACAAGGCAATCAAAAGCCCGACCGCCCCCATGATGAGCAAGAGCTTCACATCTGTCCAGTTGCTTGCCGAAAGGTCTCCTGCATACCAAAAACTGATATTTTTTGAAACATCAAAATAAAGAGCGATACTGGTCGTCAAAGAGCTGAGAAACATTCCCGTCGCCATGCCAGCGAGCGCTAGTTTAACTGGCGTTATTCCCCCTCTAGCTAGAATAGACAAGGAGAAAACGAATAACACGGCAAGTCCTGCCCCTGCCATTGAGGCAAACATTGTCTCTAGTTTCGATAATCCAGGGAAAATGGTCAATACTAACACCAAAGTGAAAGCTGCTCCATTTGATACACCAAGAAGTGAGGGCTCTGCAAGCACATTTCTTGTCAAGGCTTGCATCACAGCACCGGATACCGCCAAGAAGGCCCCAACGAGCCCCGCCGCAATTGCCCTTGGCAAACGAATGTCCCAAATGATGTCATGCGTAATATTATTTTCTGTACGATGGAAAAGGGCTTCCCAAATGGTTGAAATACCGTATGTTTTCGTCCCTATCATGAGCGAAACCAGCACGACGGCTGCAAAAAGCAAAACGGCCATCACCAGAACCAAAGTCAATCGCTTGGCTCCCTCTTTCCCTTTTCCCCTATTGTAACCTTGCATCAGTAACCAAATCCTTTATCTTCAACAGAATTAGTGTAAAGAAAAAATCTTTTTTGATTTGGAAAATTAATTCCATTGACTTTATAATTGAGAATAATTATCATTTGTTTTAACTAGTATAGTTTACAATTTAGAGGAGGATTTATCAATGGTAATCAACAAGAAATCCCTATTCATGTTCTTAAGCCTTGCCTGCCTTATGCTAGTGCTCGGGGCATGCAGTTCAAATAACAGCTCAGAGGAAACAAGCTCTGCTAAAACCGTGACTGACGCAGTTGGAGAAATGGAGTTCCCAGCTAACCCAGAAAAAGTTCTTGCTCCCAATATGGAAGATTATCTTGTCACACTAGGCATCACCCCTGTAGCACAATGGTCCATTGGCACATCTGTTCATACATACTTGCAGGATGAGCTTAAAGATGTACCTCTGATTTCATGGGATATGCCTATTGAGGATGTTATTGAGGCAGAGCCTGACCTTATTATGTTTGAATCTGAGGCGGCTATCCAAGAAGGCATGTATGAGGAATACAAAAAGGTTGCCCCAACCTATGTATTTAAGCCAGAAGATACTGAGGACTGGAAAACACAATTGACGGTCATGGGTAAGCTCTTCGGCAAAGAGGATGCCGCAAAGACAGCTATTGAGGAATATGAACAAAAGGCCAAAGATGCGAAAATCCAAGTGAAAGAAGCAATCGGCGATGAATCAGCAGCCCTCATCTGGGTAACAGGCGGACAATTCTTCGTATTTGAAGGCGATCGCTACGCATCCAATGTGTTATATAAGGACCTTGGAATCACGATGCCAACGTATATCAAAGACCTAGGCAAAAGCCAAGATGTATGGCAAGCCATCGCGCTCGAGGCACTAGCTGACCTTGACGCAGACCATTTGTTCATTATGGCGGCAGAAAATGAAGAAGGCATTGAGACATTGGAAAATAGCTCCGTGTATAAATCCATTCCAGCAGTTAAAAAAGATCAAGTATACTTCTTTGAAGACTCAAGCAACTGGACAATAAATGCCAAAATGGCAAATGAGGCAACGATTGATCTTGTACTGGAATCATTAACGAAATAATCGCGAAATATCAGCTGTCCCATTGGGGCAGCTTTTTCTATTTTGTCCGCTTTTATGAAAAGCAATAAACCAGTTTATCCACTGAACCGGTTCAATCATATAACGGCTTCTGCCGGGTCTTATAGACTGGTATGAGCTCTTCACCTTTTGACTGACTTCCTCCTTTTCAAATACTTGAAAAAACACGCTATACCAAAACTGAACACTTCAACAAAAATATTTACGGAATCCTCTGATAAAATATGACGGAAACGAATCATTCTCTCCCCTTCATACGTATGATTAAAGTAAGCAAAACGAAAAAAGGAGTGTATTATGGGATATTTAATTCTTTATTCATTGATTGCCGGCGTTCTATCAGCCTTAGTGCTGCTGCCGCTAACCAACAATGAGAGGCTGCGCATTCATTTCACAGGCAAGATGAGACTGCAAGCAATTGGCGGCCTGTCCATCCTCTGCTTTATCGGATTTTTTCTATATTACTACATAACCAATCAGGACATAAACGCTACTTCTCTCTGGCTTCCAGCCTTAATTTTCACAGCTGGAGGGGCTTTATTGTCCAGCGGGCTTGAGCAGAAATTAAAAGGAATCCTTCTTGTTCTAAGCCTTCTGGCAAGTGCTTATATTCTTTCTGCCTTTATGTTCAATGCGAATGAGAAATATGAAGTCTCTAAAATGGACATAAAAACAGAAATCAAAACCTTTGATGAAAAAGAGACACCAGCAAGTGTCCCGCCTGACTTTGCCCGTAATAAAATGAAGAAGGCATTTGGCCAGGTACCGAATACCAGCTATTACGAGCTTGGCAATCTCCAAATTCAAAAGGTCAATGAAGAGTTCGTATACATTGCACCTGTTGAATTCTCTGGATTTTTCAAATGGTTCAAGGGCAAGGAAACACCTGGCTATTTCATCCTTAGTGCGACCGATTCAACCGCAAACCCATTATTCGTCGAATCAGAAATGGCTTATACCCCTTCTTCTTATTTTAATAAGAAAACCGAACGGGCTTTTAGGCTTCAATATCCTTCCTATATCTTCTATGGAGCGGTTCAGCTAGAAATTGATGATAACGGAAACCCCTTTTATGTTCAGTCCTATGGGGATTTCATTTCCGCACGAAATGGTTTTAAAGCTGATGGCGTAGCTGTCATGGATGCTAAAACAGGCAAGACGAAGGATTACACCTTGGATGATGCACCTGAATTTATTGATGGAGCTGTCTCACCAGAAGCTGTCAGTCTCCAGAACAGCTACTTCGGTAATTATGTGCACGGCTTTTGGAATAGTTATTTCGGGAAATCGGATGTCAAGCTGCCTTCAGATGAAGGAACAGAAGCGAACGTCAGCCCCATCTTCGATGAAAAGGGCGTGATGTACTATTTCACCGACTTCACGAGCCCGAAGGAAGGGGTCGATTCCATGCTTGGATATGCATTGACGAACGCTCGGACCGGAAAGGCCACCTATTATACCGGCAACCTTAAAGAGTCCTATATGGATTCAGAGGGAGCTCTGCAAATTATTGAAAAACGATTCATTGAGAAAAAATGGGAAGGTCAAATGCCTATTCTATATAACTTCTATGGAGAAGCAAGCTGGCTAACGGCTGTGCTTGATTCAAACGGCTACCTGCAGAATTATTTTATCGTGTCTGCGGCGAACCCTGAGATCACTGCCTATGGCCAGTCTCCGGCGGAAGCCCTTAAGCTGTATAAAACCGCCCTTCAAAAAGGAGGCGGAACCGTGACGGGCTCCTCTTCCTCCGAAGAAAAAAAGATTAGCGGGAAAGTCCTTCGGGTTTACAAAGAGAAATTAGGGGAAAATACAAATGTGTCTTTCTTACTAGATAATCGCCAAAGCTATACAATGTCATCTGAAAAGGAACCGCTCATCATTTACCTGCTGGAAGGGGATGAGGTTACCATGACTTATCTCGATACAGGCGAAACATTTTTACCGGTAAATACCATTAAAATTAATAACTTGGAATAATATAAATGGATGTAAGAGATCAGGACTTCATCATCCTGGTCTCTTCTTGTTAACTAATTTATATTCGTACAGAATACTCAGTTCTATGCTACATATTTACCCCTTCCACCTAACATAAAATCCCTTTCATTTGTGCATTCTAAGCATGGCAATTCACCATTTATATGCTTCTTTCAACCATATAAATATCCAAAAAGAAAAACATATTACTATTCCTCTATAATTTGGAATGAAAATTTATTCATTGCAAAGGTATAGAAAATTTTTATATACTCATAAAGACATGCTTTTTTTTGCTATATTCCTCAATCACTTTTTCTATCCGAGAATGTGTAAATATAGAGAGGGTTTCTTAACGTAATTTTTGAAGGGGGCTCCAATATGAAGAAATTTTCCAAACTAATGTTATCCTTAGCGATAGCTGTTATCTCGGTTGCTTCATTCGTTTTTCCAAACCTTACGAGTGCTGAGGGAAAAACCTATACGATCGCAACGGATATCACATTCGCACCTTTTGAATTCCAAGATACAAATGGCGACTTTGTCGGTATTGATATTGATTTATTAAATGCAATAGCAGAAAATCAGGGGTTTAATGTAGAAATTAAACCGCTTGGATTCAATGCTGCTGTACAGGCTCTAGAATCAAAGCAAGTGGACGGCGTTATTGCCGGTATGAGTATTACGGATGAGCGTGAACGTAAATTCGATTTTTCTGAGCCTTATTTCGAATCTGGCGTCGTGATGGCGATTGCCGAGGGCAATGAAGATATTGCATCTTATGAAGACCTAAAAGGTAAGAGAGTTGCGGTCAAAACAGGTACAGAAGGTGCCAGCTTTGCGCAAAGCATTCAGGATGAGTACGGCTTTAAAATCGTCACATTTGATGATTCCGCCAATATGTACGATGATGTCAAAACCGGCAACTCTCAAGCTGTCTTCGATGACTATCCGGTATTGGCTTATGGTGTAGCTCAAGGCAACGGCCTACAGATTGTCACTGAAAAAGAGGTTGGCGGTTCCTATGGATTTGCTGTGGCTAAAGGCGAGAACGGCGAACTCCTTGAGCAGTTCAATGATGGACTTGCTAACCTTGAAGAGTCTGGCGAATACCAAGAGATTCTTGATAAATATCTAGAAGCAAAGAAAAGCACTGATACTGAAAATGGCTTCTTTGGCTTGTTGAAGGAAAGCTTCCCAAGCCTCATGAAGGGCTTGCAAATGACATTGCTCTTAACGGTTGTGTCACTTGTCATTGCCTCTATTTTAGGGATATTATTCGGCTTATGCCGCGTGGCGCATAATGCTGTTCTTCGTGCCATTGGAACCATTTATGTCGATATATTCCGCGGTACGCCATTGATTGTCCAAGCATTCTTCATCTACTTCGGATTGCCGGCTGCACTTGACTTCCGTATTTCGGCTGTGACAGCAGGTATTATCACATTGAGCTTGAATGCTGGTGCTTATATGGCTGAAATTGTCCGCGGCGGAATTGAATCTGTCGATAAGGGACAAATGGAAGCAGCCCGAAGCCTGGGGCTTCCTTATAAAACAGCGATGGCGAAGGTTATCCTTCCGCAAGCCATCCGCCTAATGATTCCATCCATCATTAACCAATTCATCATCACCTTAAAGGATACATCCATCCTTTCAATTATCGGCATCAATGAGCTAACACAAAGCGGTAAGATCATTATTGCGCGTAACCTGGAATCCTTCCAAATGTGGCTCATCGTTGGCGTTATGTACTTTATCATTATTATGATATTGACAAAAGTATCGAACCGTATGGAAAGGAAGATCCAAAATGGGAAAGCTTAAAGTTAGAGGATTAAAAAAATCATACGGACAGCTAGAAGTGCTTAAAGATATCAGCCTTGAAGTAAAGGAAGGCGAAGTCATCTGTTTGATTGGTCCATCCGGTTCCGGTAAAAGCACCCTGCTCCGCTGCCTAAATTTACTTGAGGACGTCAATGAAGGCGAAGTTGAAGTGGATGATATAATCATCACTGATAAGGAAACAGACATCAATAAGGTCCGTGAAAATATCGGAATGGTTTTCCAGCATTTCAACCTCTTCCCTCATATGACTGTGCTTGAGAATATCACGCTGGCACCTGTACAGCTTAAGAAGGCGACAAAAGAGGAAGCTGAAAAGAAGGCACATGAATTGCTTGCTCAAGTAGGTCTTGCCGATAAGGCAAATGCCAAGCCGGCACAATTATCAGGCGGTCAAAAACAGCGTGTTGCGATTGCACGCGCACTTGCGATGAACCCGGATATCATGCTCTTCGATGAACCGACAAGTGCCCTTGACCCAGAGATGGTCGGCGAGGTATTGAATGTTATTAAGCAATTGGCTCAAGAGGGGATGACAATGGTCATCGTAACCCATGAAATGGGCTTTGCTCGTGAGGTTGCCGACCAAGTAATCTTTATGGACGGCGGCTATGTAGTTGAGAAGGGAACACCAACGGAGATTTTCTCCAACCCGCAAAACGAACGGACGCAGGATTTCTTAAACAAAGTATTATAAAACTCGAAAAGGATGCTTTCACATATGTGGCAGCATCCTTTTTTTTGTTTCTTTCGACGATGGAAAATAATACATCCCCCTGCTTCAATAGACATCGTATGGATTGTGATATGATAATAACGTGTCATTTTTGTACGAGGAGTGTGTTATTTTTGGATTTAATTGAAATCATTAAGTATGTCTTTCTTGGATTGCTGCAAGGGATTACCGAACCCATCCCTGTATCCTCAAGCGGACATCTAGTTATCTTCCAGCACTTTTTCAATATGGAGATACCTGGGCTCAGCTTTGAGCTATTCGTGAACTTCGCTTCCTTGATTGCGGTCGTGATCATTTATAGACAGGATTTAGCCAGAATCATTCAAAACGGCCTCGGATTCCTTTTCTCATCCGAAAAAACGGAAAGTATGAAAAAGGATTTCTATTTTATTCTTTACCTAATCATCGGGACCATTCCAGCTGCCTTGATTGGGCTGCTGTTTGAGGACCAAATTGCCGCTGTTTTTAAAGGTGTGCGGGTCATCGGGTTCACCCTTCTTATTACCGGTCTTGCTTTATGGCTCATTCGGAACCTTAATGGCCGCAAATCAGAAGGTGAGCTCAGCTTTAAGGATGCCATTATTGTCGGCTCAGCTCAGGCTGTTGCCTTAATTCCTGGAATCAGCCGCTCCGGTGCAACCGTTGTTGCGTCCATGGCGATGGGAATGAAACGCGAAACGGCTTTGAAGTTCTCCTTCTTCCTCTATATTCCGATCAGTCTTGGCGGGATGATTTTATCTGTTTCTGACCTGGTCAATGACCCTGCGGTTAATCAATTAATGGTTCCATATCTATTCGCCTTCGCAACCTCATTGATTGCCTCTTACTTCTCTTTGAAATGGTTCATGAATATCATGCAAAGAGGAAAGCTAGGCTACTTCTCCGTATACTGCTTTATCGTGGGGACGCTAGTCATTATCTTCGCTTAAGAAGAAAGAATACTGACATGAAAAATCCCTTGCTGGATAGACAAATGGTTTATCACAGCGAGGGATTTTTTGTATGATGCTTTTGCAACAGCCTCCCATCCCCCTTTCCCTTTACATCTGCCTGGCCCATCTTCTACGATGCAATAGTTACCCTGGATAACCATACGAAAATGGGGGTACATGAAGATGTTCAGGAATTCTTCTATCGCTTGGCTCCTCTCTTATGGATATGAATATGGCATGGGGGGAATTTAAATATACTGAACAATAACTACCAATCTTATGAGCCTGTGCTTTCGGAACCCTTCGAATGGGCCGCCAACTAAGTTCGAAACCATCCGAGCCGGTGACTTTTCCACTTCCTTTCATATCATCATTATAATCCGGCTAATAAAAAGTCTGTCAATTAGGTCTATTAGTATTATTTTGACATCACTTTCATGATAGAAAATACTTATATAGTGTAATTTTTTACTGGGCAATTTTAACTATTATTACCATAAAAACTATTAAATTCCTGCAAATCTGCTATATTGATTGGTGGGAGTGTTACCCTCCCACCAATTAATAGCTTTTAGGAGGAATGAATAGTTTGCGAAGATTACCCTTAACTAAACTCGTTACTGTCTTCATGTTTGCCATTCTTTTATTCACCACCCCATTCCAGATGCTAGATGCAGAGGCATCCAAAAATCATAAGGGCAAGAAAAACAAGGAAAATTCCAAGGTCTCCCTTCGCATTATGGAAACAACAGATGTCCATATGAATCTGTTAAGCTATGATTATTACAAAAACAGCGAATCTCCGAATGTCGGGCTCGCTAAAACAGCTACCCTCATCAACCAGGCACGCAGTGAAGTGAAAAACAGCGTCCTCGTTGATAATGGCGACCTTATACAAGGTAACCCATTTGCTACATACAAGGCTAAAATTGACCCTCTTGAAAAAAAGGAAGTCCATCCAGCCATTAAAGCAATGAACCTTTTGGATTATGATATTGCCACGCTTGGCAACCATGAGTTCAATTATGGATTAGAATTTTTAGATGAAGTATATAATGATGCGAAATTTGATTTCGTCAACGCGAATGTCTATATCGATGACAAAGACGGAAATCCAAACAATGATCAAAATAAATACAGACCTTATAAGATTGTTAACAAGAAGGTAAAAGACCAATCAGGCAAGACAAAAGTCGTAAAAATCGGCTATATCGGGTTTGTGCCTCCCCAAATCAACGAGTGGGATAAAGCCCATCTTGACGGCAAGGTTATCACAAAGGATATTACCAAAACAGCCGAAAAATATATTCCAATGATGAAGAAAAAAGGTGCTGATGTCATCGTTGCCATGGCTCATTCCGGCTTCAGCAGCAATGAGCAGAACACGGAAGATACCATTTATGCCTTAAGCAAGGTAAAAGGCATCGATGCCCTCACCTTCTCCCATACGCACAAGGTCTTCCCAGCTGCTGATGTCAGTAAGCTAGATGCCCTCTTTAAGGACGAGAACGGTAACGTCCTTCCTGGAGTAGATAATGAAAAAGGAACCATTAACGGCGTTCCAGCTGTACAAGCTGGCTTCGGCGGCGGTTCCCTTGGAATCATTGATTTAACTCTAGAGAAGAAGAAAGGGAAATGGAGTGTTACTGATTCTCAGTCCTCCACACGAGCAGTTACTAGCGATGTTGAGCCAAATCGAGCAATCGTGAAGGCTGTCACAAAAGACCATGAAGCTACCATTGATTATGTAAATACACCAATAGGAACAACGACTGATGATATATACAGCTACTTTGCTCTTGTGAAGGATGACCCATCCATTCAGGTCGTGACCAATGCTCAAACTTGGTATGCGGAGAATTACATCAAGCTCAATAAGCCAGAGCTTGCTGATATTCCGATTCTCTCGGCTGGAGCACCTTTCAAAGCTGGCCGTAACGGGGTTGAGGAATTCACAGAAATCAAAAAAGGTGATTTAACTATTCGCAGTGCTGCCGATCTTTATTTATACGACAACACCTTAAAGGCCATCAAATTGACCGGTGCTGACGTAAAAGAATGGCTTGAAATGTCTGCCGGCAAATTCAACACAGTTGATCCGGCTAACACAGAGACACAGGAATTATTAAACCCGTCCTTCGCCGTTTATAACTATGATGTGATTGATGGCGTTACCTATCAAATCGATGTGACGAAGAAACCAAAATATACTCCGACTGGAGCGGTCGCTAATCCAGATTCAAGCCGAATCATCAATCTGGAGTACAATGGCGCTCCTGTCCAGCCAGATCAGGAGTTCATTGTTGTAACAAATAATTACCGTGCAAATGGCGGTGGGAACTTCCCAGGCGTTACAAACGGCGAGATCGTTATTGATTCAGCTGAAGAGAACCGTCAAGTCTTGATGGACTATATCTCAGAAGTAAAAGAAATCACGCCAACAGCTGATAATAACTGGTCCCTTGCACCTATTGCTGGTGATGTGAATCTAACATTTACGACATCACCAAAAGCTCAAGAATACATCACAGAAGACAGCCCATTCACGTATACAGGCAAAACGGATGATAAAGGCTTTGGTATCTTCACCTATGATTTGAATCGCGGAATCAGCATCCAGCTATTGAGCATGAATGATCTGCATGGCCAGCTTGACACTGTCACGACCGTGGACGGCAAGACAGCGGGAAAGATTGAATATACAGCTGCTGCCCTAAAGGAACGCGAGGCTTTGAACCCCAATACATTCATCGTTCATTCCGGTGATATGATTGGGGGCAGCCCCCTCCTCTCTGCCTCTTTCCAGGATGAGCCGACTGTTGAGGTCATGGAAGCCATCGGCTTTGATGCCGGGACACTTGGAAACCATGAATTTGACGAAGGCATTGATGAATTGAAAAGAATGATTTCCGGCGGGGATCATGAAAAGGGAACGAAGGGATATGACGGCATGGATTTCCCTGTCGTTGCTGCCAATGCCTATGACACTCGCGATAATGAGCTTATTACTGATCCTTATACAATCCTTGAAGCAGAAGGCCAAAAAATTGGCGTCATCGGTGTTGTCACACAGGAAACACCCGAAATGATTGTTCGTAAGGGAAATGAAACATTAAAGATTACAGATGAAGTAGAAGCCATTAATACGTATACAGAAGAACTAAAAAAGGAAGGCATTGAGGCAATTATTGTCCTTGCTCATAACCCCGCCACCCAGGATGGCTATACAGATCGCTATGATGCAAGCAGGATTGCTGAGCAAATCAATGATGAAGTGGATATCATCTTTGCCGCTCACAATCATGTAGGAGTTAACCGTGTGGTAGATAATAAACTCATCGTACAAGCCTACTCATACGGTTCAGCCATTGCAGATGTTGACATTGAAATTGACCCGGTTACCGGTGATATCTTCCACAAGGAAGCTGAAATCGTGACAGTATTCCAGGATGATTACACACCAGACCCTGAGGTCATTGCTATCATGGATAAATATACAGCTCTTGTAGAGCCAATCAAGGCCCAGGTTGTCGGCCAATCTGCTGAAACCTTGATCAAAGGGTACCCAACGATTGCGCAAACCAACAGCGACCTTGCCCTCGGCAACCTGATTGCTGATGGAATGAGAGTCGCGATGGATGCAGACTTTGCCATGATGAATGGCGGCGGTGTCCGTTCTCCGCTTGAAGCTGGGGAAGTAACGTTTGGCGACCTCTTCGCAATCCAGCCATTCGGCAATGTCCTAAACAAGGCCACCCTTAGCGGAGCTGACATAGCTGTCGTACTTGATGAACAAATTACAGCAAGAGGCTTAGACTACCATATCTCTGGCCTAAAATATACGTACACCTATGACGATGAAACTAAAACAGGCAAAGTTGTGGACATCTTCCTTGAAGATGGCAGCAAAATCGATCCTGAAAAGGAATACACTGTTGTTGTAAATAATTATATGTACACAAATATCAGTACTAGCTTTGATGAGCTCGCTTCTTCCATGGAGGTTGGGCCAGTTGATATCGATGCCACTGTTGACTATGTAAAAACTCTGCCACAGCCATTTACTTATGCTGTTGAAGGACGGATCCAGAGAGTTCAATAGTTAAAAGACCTGTCAGGATGGATAATCTCTCCTGACAGGTCTTCTTTTATATGGACTGGACTCATGATTCTATACCCAACAATATAAAAAGCCGTCCCCTCGATTCAAAGGGACAGCTTCCACCCCTATTCATTTAAATAACTTCTCGTATTGCCCATATCCTTCATCTGACAATTTCTCCTTCGGAATAAATCGCAGGGCGGCAGAATTGATGCAATATCGCGCCCCATCTGGTCCTGGCCCATCATCAAATACATGGCCAAGATGAGAATCCGAGGTTTTTGCCCTGACTTCAATTCGCCTCATCCCATAGGAGGTGTCGAGCTTCTCTTCTAGCTCCATGCGCTGCAATGGTTTTGTAAAGCTTGGCCAGCCACAGCCGGCATCATACTGGTCAAGTGAGCTGAATAGCGGCTCACCGGTGATAATGTCTACATAGATTCCATCCTCTTCATTATCCCAATATTCATTATCAAACGGCGGTTCAGTCGCATTATTTCTCGTCACCTCATATTGGAGCTCAGTCAATTCCTTCCTGAGCTGTTCCGGACCTTTGACTTTTTTCCAATTCTCTCGGATAAAGCGGGCACGTCCGGAACCCTCCTTATAGAGATTGTAGTGAAAAGGATTCTTCCTGTGATATTGCTGATGCTTCTCCTCTGCTTCGTAAAACGGGGCAGCAGGCCGGATTTCAGTGACAATCTCTTTCTGGAAGCGGCCGCTCTCAGCTAGCGCTTGCTTTGACTCTTCCGCTAACCTGCGCTGTTCATCTGTATGGTAAAAAATAGCCGTTCGGTAGGATTGTCCTCTATCATTGAATTGGCCGCCCGGATCAGTCGGGTCAATCTGCTGCCAATATTGCTCAAGTAATTTCTCATAAGGCATTACATCTGGGTTAAAGGTAATTTGAACAGCCTCATAATGGCCCGTTGTTTCAGAACAAACCTCTTCATATGTCGGGTTTTCTGTATGTCCGCCCGTATAACCTGAGACAATGCCATAAACGCCTGGCTGTTCTTCAAATGGAGAGACCATGCACCAAAAGCATCCGCCAGCAAATGTCGCGAGCTCCTTCCTTTCCTCCATTGGTTGATTCCTCCTTTTTCTGTTCGTACCGTATATAATAACCTTTTCTTCTATCCCTAAACCATTGATACGCTTGTTTATAAGTACGTATGATAAAAATGAAAATACATCATCTGGCAATTAAAAAGAGCGGACAAATGAACCTTGCCCGCTCCACATATTCATAAACTGTCATCAAAAACGCGTAACCCCGCACCGACAACACCATTGTTTTCTCTTAGCCTGCTAATATACAAATGATTCAATAGATGCTGCTGATCCACTAGCTGATGTGCCTTTAACTTATTTTTGATTAGATCTAACAAAAATGGGTTGTTTACGATGACACTTCCGCCGAACACGATTCTATGAGGATCAATCAAGCTCGAGATCGAATAAATTCCCTGCGCAATATATTCAGCAATCTGTTCAATGATGACATCATAGCCTTCAGCCCCACTTAGAAATCTATCAAAAACATCTTTTGTGGATCCAATATCCTGCTTTAATTCTTTCTCTGCTAATTTTCGAATACCTGGACCTGCCGCTATTTTCTCTAGCCTTTCATTCGAGTCGCCTATAAGGACTGGAATGAGCCCCAACTCTCCGGCAAAACCAGCTCCCCTGATAAAGTCGCCTTTATGAATAATCGAGCTGGCAATTCCCGTGCTGATGGTAATATAAACAAATGTCTCCTCCAGGTCCTTCTGTGAGACCCATTCGGCAAATGCCGCCATATACACATCATTATCAATGATAATCCGGTTTTCCTTGAATCGATCTGCCAAGCGCTCTCTTATCGGAAAGTTACCCCATGGAAGGTTATTCTGATAGATAGCAATACCTTCCTTACGATCCACTTTCCCTGGGACCCCTGCACCGATTCCTTCAATCTGATCAATACTGATTGAGACCTCGTTCAACACCTGCTCCACGGCTTCGCATACTCTTACAAACATCGCTTCCCTGCCTGAAGGATCACTTTTCACTTCCACTCGTCCAAGCAGCTCACCCTGTTCTGTCACAATTCCTGCTGCTATCTTCGTTCCGCCTATATCAAGACCAATTGCCTTTTTCATTTAGCTGCACCTCTGTGAATTGAGTTGAGTACCGATAGGAATAGTTAGGCATATTTGCGATTGTAATCATACAGGAGCCCGAGAAGGCCTGCCAGACCAATTAACATCAGCCCTAACTCCATCTTCCCCACTGTCTTCTGTCCAATAATGATTAATGCAAGGCAGAAGATGAATAAAAGTACCTTAATCACGATCAGCAAATTCTCCTTCATCAGAAAAAACCTCCCACCTTATTTCACTAGGTGCTAGCTTCACTTCCTTGGCTTTGCCTTGGCCATTGTAAATCATTGTCGTCTGTTCTTCCATCGAATTATTCACGATAGCCGCTTTCCCTATAGCTGGATATACATGAACCTCACAATAAATATTGCTTGAATGCCATCTATAGAACGCTTCTTCTTTCTGGGCAGCATAATATAATGAACGCATTAATAGACGCGTGTTTTCTTCACTGTATGGTAGTCCCGCGATATAGACTGTTCTTCCCTGCCCAAATGAGCCGCTCGCCAGATGAACTTCACCATCAGAGTACTCAAGGATTTCAGTCTTCTCAGAGAGGGCATAGATGTTTTTCATCCCTTCACCGAAATCAAATGATTGACTGTCCTTTGTAATAAAATGCTCGTTGACAGGTGTGACAAAATATTTATCAGTTGATAGGCTAAACCCTAATTCTTTATCGACACCAAGGGCAGTGGCCAACTGGAAGTAATGGCCCTCATGCTGATAGGCTGTCGGTTCACCAACGCCAATGAAGCCTCCGCCGTTATAGATCCAAGACCTAATTGTTGTGACAAGCTTTTCATTTGTCCAATAATGGCCGCCCGAAAACGCAGTACCAGCGTCACCGGCATTGATGATAACATCAACATCATCAGGTACTCCATTGTTAATCACATCATCAAAGCTGATGAAGACAACATCAACATCTGCCCCGCTTAATGATTCCAGGATGCCCAAATAGGAATAAATTTGTTTATACCATAGTGCATGGGCAACCATATGGGTCTGCCATGTCCTCAATTTCCCCCATGAGTTTAAGATGGCTACCTTCAATCCGCTATATGGTTCAACTCCGTGAATCGTATCGTATATTTCACGGAATTCATCTGTCACACTTTCTATATAGGAAACGAAATCAGGGAACTTGTAGGCCAAGCTTAAATACCCGCCATACCCAATCCTGTCCACTGGATTCCTTAGGATGGCTCTCCTGGCCGTCAGCCAATTTTCATTTGCTTCAATGACTGGGTTATTGCCTTCATAAAACGTATCCGGGAAGAAATACGGCAGGAATCTGCCTTCTGTATATCGGACATGCGGGATATCTGCAATCATGCGCAAGGTCGCTCCTCCGCCTACACTGCCAACTACTGCATCAAGTCCGATGTTTTTGAAGTATTCTCCATACGGCTCAGTGCCAATCCAATTGTCCCCAAGAAACATCATGGCTTCTTTCCCGCTTTCATGGACGATATCTACTAGCTTTCTAGCTTCTTCTGCAACAAACTTTTGCACAAAATCCATATAATCCAAAAATGCCTTCGTCGGAATTCGGAAGGATGTGTTGTAATATCCTTGGTCAACGATATCCTCTGGTCTTAAGCGATAGCCCTTCTCTTTCTCAAAGGCATCAAGGGCTGCGACGGATACACTAGCTCCATAGCCAAACCAATCCACAAATTTTTCTTTCCCAAGATTATTGAACACAAGGGTAAAGTGATAAAAGAATGTCGTAAACCGGACGACATCTGTATCAGGATTCTCCTTCAGCCATTGGCTCAAATAATCCTTCATATATTTATTGGAATTTGGCTGCCTTACATCAAACGGGATATCATGAGGGGTATCACCCCAGTCATTCGTAATGTGATTGTACATTTGCGTAGGATCCCAAATCGCATAAACCAAAAATGATACTGTATACTCGTGCCAAGGAATCGCATTCGTGATTGTCACACTATTATCTTGTTTATTTACGCTCCAATTATCTATATCTACAACTTTGCCAGTTGTACGATCAATAACTTCCCAATAGACTTTAGGGTCATGCACATAATCAGGCTTTAGCTGCTCCTCAAAATAGCCCTTCATGAAATCAATCTTAAGCTCCTCATTATGGGCCGTATTAAATTGACTCATTAAATAAAGCTGCTGGCATTCCTCCATATGTTTCTCGGCAAAATCATTATGGCCACGCGCAACAAAATAGGTGGTGTAGATTTTGGCATCCAGCTGCTTAATGTCATCATCTAATTTAGTCCCGTCACTATCCCTGATGGCATCAGCACCCCAACGTTCCATTAGCTCTTTTGTTTCATTTAAAAAGTCCTTCTGACTCGGAAGTGTTACACGTCCTCTTCCATTTCTCATGCCTAACTCCTCCTAATCTTTTAGACCGCCAAGGGTCATGCCTTGCGTTAATTTCTTTTGCACAATAATATACAGAATCAAGGTTGGCAGCATGACAAGGACCATACCTGCATACATTTGCCCATAGTTTGCGGCTGATTTCTGTGCTGCCATCAAATTCATTAATCCAACAGGCAAGGTTTTATCGGGACCTGGTATTAAGGTAAGAGCTATGATGTACTCATTCCAGAACGCCAGAAAGTTAAATAGGATGACAGCAACTATACTTGGCCGAGCCATTGGAATCATGACTTTTGCCATTGTCTTAAAATAACCTGCTCCATCGATAAAAGCTGCCTCTTCATATGTAGATGGTAAGGATTGAAAGTAGCTTGATAATAAATAAATCGTAAAAGGCAAAGCCGTCGCCGCGTATACGAATGCGAGAACAACTAAATTATCCAATAAAAATCCCTCCCCAAACACTTCACGCAAGAGGGTATCTCCGTCTACGAGCATAAGAAAAATCGGAACAACTATATAGTTCACATTAATAAATAATCCTGCTTTAAATAAAACATTCATCAAACGGCTGCCTCTGAACGTATACCGTGCCAGAACATATGCTGCAGGCAACGCCACAACCAATAGAATGGCCAGGGCAAGCGTGGTCACAATAGCGGAATTCAGCATATAGCCGCCCATATTCGCCTTTTGGAAGGCATCAATAAAGTTCTGGAAATAGAATCCCTCCGGCAAAGCCCACGGGCTTCCGTAAAATTCCGCGTTTTGCTTGATTGAGGCAAGGAAAACCCATGCAACTGGGACAAGGATCGAAATAGCCAGTGTAAATAACGCAAGATAGATAAATAAGCGATAGGCTGTTTCAGCACTCATGCTTTTTCGTGCTTTCATTCGTCAATACCTCCTTAATACTCCTGTACTTCCCGTTTTGTGACTAGACTGACAAGGGCTGATAATGCGAATGAGAACAGGAAGATGACAACACCGATAGCCATCCCGTAACCATACGAGGAATTGGTATAAGCCTGCTTGTACATATAACTCAAGAAAACCTCCGTCGAGCCATCTGGTCCGCCCCCCGTCATCGCTTGAACCAATAGGAAGCTTAGGTTAATCGTACTGATGATAAAAAAGGTCAACGTTGTACGGATGTTATTCCAAATCAGCGGTAAAGTGATACTCGTAAACTGCTTAATCCGTCCTGCCCCCTCTAATGCTGATGCCTCATAGAAGCTTTCCGGTATGTTTGCTATGCTAGCCATATACATGACCATATAGTAGCCAATCGCTTGCCAGATAAGTGCTGCACCGATACTGTAAATGGCGATTTTTTGATCACCAAGCCACATTTTTTGCAGGTTATCTAAGTTGAACAACCCAAGGAGGTTATTTAATAATCCGGTATTCGGATCATAGACCGCCGAGAATATCCCCGCGATAACAACAATCGAAAGGATATTCGGGATATAGAAAATGACTCTGAAAAGGCTATTCCCCTTTATATTCTCTCTTGTTAAAATCGCAGCAAATAGGATGGCCATAACCATTGTGAAAATTGTTACAATTACAAGCAGTAAAACACTGTTTTGAAGGGCATGAATAAAATTCATATCATTCCAGAGAATCTTAAAGTTATCTAGACCGACAAATACCTTATTATTAGAGAAGCCGCCCCATTTATATAAGGACATTCTAAAGACTTCAATCGTCGGATAAATCATGAATATGGACAACATAATTAAGGCAGGTACTGTACAAACAAAGATAAATATACTTTTTTCCGTTTTCTTATTCATTGCGTTCCCTCCAGTAAAGAACAATAACGGTGAGACGCCTGATACAATCCCACCGTTATGTCATTACAAGTAGTCCTTTAATTCATGGCTTCTCTCAATTGATCACTTGCCTTTTCAACTGATTCCTGCCACTCAGATACACTCTTATCACCAGAGACAATACTGTCAATTGTCCCAAACAAGGTTGCTGCCATACTAACTCCTTCAACAGCTTCAGTAGCAGCAAATCCGCCCATACCGGCTTTAGCTCCGTTATCATAGATACTGTAAAACAGCTTATTATCATCGCTCAATTGATCAGAAATTCCCTCAATTGGTTGGATAGCCCCGCTTTCTGCAAAGATGGCTGCAGCTTCATCAGAATATACATACGTAATAAATTCTTTTGCCGCATCTTTATTCTCTGCTGCGGATGGAACCCATATTTGTTCAAAGAACGTAAAGGCATAGCGATCACCGTTTTCTTCAACAGCAGGCAAAGCTGTCATTCCCCATTCAAAGCCCTCTGCTCTTGGTGCCTCAGCCATCTCACCGACAACCCAAGTACCATTTGGCATGAATAACGCTTTATTATCCAGAATTAATTGCTGGTTTTTTGTAAAGTCTTTATCGTTTGCATTTGCTACTGTCGTTGGCTCTGTATACTCGGCCAATTTCCCAACGATTTCAAAAGCCTTTGTCGCTTCAGGAGACTCCCATATTTTATCTTCATATGTCATCGCCTTATTATAGAAATCAGGACCTCCAACCTCTAGTAATAAAGAGTAGAAGAAGGCATCAAAATAGCCAGTGGTAGGGTAGGTGAATAAAGAAATTCCCTCTTTTTTCGCTTTGTCGCCTAACTCCCACATTTCATCCCAAGTCTCTGGCACTGTCCATCCTTTTTCTTCAAAAAGGTTAGCATTATAGAATAGTCCAGTAGGGCTGTAGAACATTGGAGCCATATATGTTTTGCCATCGTTATATGGATTTGTGGCAAGAGTTTCCGTAAAACCTGGTACAAGCTTATCTTTAACCTTCGTTTCTTCTCCATAGACATTCATATCAAGAACATCTGTAAGATCCTCTAAGGCTTTATCTTTTATCAAAGTCTCTGTTAAGGCCAGCTTTCTCCCTGTGGCCAGCATGACGACATCTGGGTAGGTACCGGCTTTCATATTAGGGCTAATGGTTTCTTCAAGATTTTTATCAACAGTCAATTCAATCGTAATATCAGGATTCGCCTTTTCATAAGCATCCTTCAGCTTTGTCCACATTTCATTGCTATAAGCTGATTCAAGCGCTGCCACATGAAGGGTTTCTTTACCTGATGCCTTTCCATCACTTGCTTCATCACCCTGGCAAGCCATTAAACTAAGAGAAAACAAAACAGTCAAAATTGACAATAGAAACTTTTTATTCATTTTTTCCCCTCCCTTTTAGTCCTAACTTGATTATAGGAATTCAGAAAACGTTTACACAACAAACATATTGTCAAATTTTTTAGAAATCTTGCTTTAAAAATTGTATGAAATTACTAATTTCAATATAATAGGGAAAAGATGATAGGGAGGATATCATATGTCTAATGAAGTATACGAGGTTCCTATAGTCAATCAGGAACATCTTCCGATAAAACTTCTTTATATTACTAAAGCAAAGTATGACATTGATTGGCATAGCACAAACCATGCGCATCATTTTACGGAAATCTTATATATTACTAGAGGCAAAGGGACCTTCATCTTTTCCCATGAGCAAGTTCCTGTCAAAGAACAGGACTTAATCATCATTAATCCGCATGTTGAACACACCGAGAAATCGTGCAATACCCATCCCCTTGAATATATCGCTGTAGGTATAGAAGGGTTTGCCTTTACAACTCCCGATAGTTCAGAGCAAGTGACATTCCATAACTACATAGAGGAAAAGAATATCTATCTTTCTTATCTTGAACAATTACTCGAAGAAGCAGAAAGCCAAAAGAATGATTATGAGTTAATCCTGCGGAATATAATCGAGATATTATTACTTAAAATGCTTAGAAAAAAGAATTTGAACTTAGAGAAAATCTCCTCTCAAAAAATCAGCAAAGATATTGCATTCACAAAAAATTTCATCAAGCAGCATTTCCGCGAGAAGATTAACTTAGACATTTTAGCTAAGGCTAGCCATATGAATAAATACTATCTGTCTCATTCATTCAAAAAACTTGTGGGCCTCTCTCCTATCGAATATTTAATCGATATTCGTATACGAGAAAGCAAAATACTATTAGAAACAACCAATTATCCAATCTCGGATATTTCTAATATCATTGGATTTTCATCTCAATCTCTTTTTTCTCAAGCCTTCAAGCGTGAGACAAATATGACCCCCTCTCAATACCGAAAAAACAGAAGCTCGAAATAGATTTCAGAGTATACGGGGTAAACGGAGAAATCCTTATAAGATTCACATAACAAAAAAAGTGCCAAAGGCACTTTTTTAGCATTTTCAGGCTCTGCGCTGCTCCCTATGCTCTGCTTCTGCCTGTTGAATGCTTGCTTTGTTCCGTTTGTTAAGATGACGGTAACCAATAGCGGTCACGACCAGTGCACCCAGGGAATCGACAATGAAATCCTCCATTGTGTCCACCAGGGCATCACGCCCGATTAATACCGTCCCATCTGAGGTGATGAATTTCTGCATATTTGTCCCTAACATGCCATCAGCCAGAAACTCATAAATTTCCCATACCGTTCCGCAAGTCAGCGCAAAACAAAACGCAAACAGTGACACAAAGAAGGGGCTTAGCGTAATTTTTATCCTCTCCATATCGTTGAAGAAATTAACAATCACAAACCCAAGCGCTCCTAACATCCCTGCGCTGAAACAGTGGAGAATCAAATCCCAATAAGGAATTTTGAAATAGAAATTTTGTACCTCTCCAAGGTAAATTGCACAAAATAAGAAGAGGAAATACAATATTTCCATAATATCAGGTATATCTAACCGAAATCTCTGTTCCACCTTAGATGGCAGAAAGATCACGAAGCTTCCCACGATGCATTGCAAAACCATCAATATATAATCACTTCGCATCCGCTCATATTCATTAGATGCCAACCCTGTTGGCGTAACAATCGCCATATAAACCGCATAAACTGTCGATATGATGAGCAAAATTAATACGGTTCTAAAAATAGCGGTCTTATATTTCTCATAAGGGTTTCTGCTTTCAGCCAAAATCGTTTCTCCTTTAAATATTTTTTCGGCCCATTTTTGCCATGTCTCATTATTATAATTGGTATTTCATCTAAATGGGACATAATCTATTCATCAACTAGGACTCTCCTTCATTACTATAATAATAAAGCAAAAAAGTGGATAAGCCAAAAGCATATACACCTTTTTATTTATATTTATATAGCAAAAACCGCAAATAGAGGCCTATTTGCGGTTTTATCCACTGTCAGCTTATGAATGATAAGCAAGCTGAGATGAATTCATCCTCAGCTTTAAGATGTGCGAGGTTGATTCATTTATTTGAGATAGGAGCTCGGGATTGTCAGCAAGGGATACCCCATATGAAGGCACCATTTCCTTGATCTTGCTTTCCCAGCCACTCATTTCCTGAGGGAAGCACTTCTCTAAAACCTTCAACATGACATGAACAGCCGTTGATGCACCTGGGGATGCGCCAAGCAAAGCAGCAACTGATCCGTCAGAGGCACTGACAACCTCTGTTCCGAATTGGAGCGTACCTTTTCCTGCGTCTGTATCCTTAATGACTTGGACACGCTGTCCAGCCACAACCATTTCCCACTCATCGCTTTTCGCATTCGGTATGAATTCACGCAGAACCTCCATCCGTTTCTCATGAGAGAGCAGCAGCTGTTCTATTAAGTATTTTGTCAATGGAATTTCCTTTACCCCTGCGGCAAGCATGGTCAATAGATTATTCGGTTTAATGGAATAGAACAAATCCATATTCGACCCGGTTTTCAGGAACTTTGGTGTGAAACCGGCAAACGGACCAAATAGCAGCGCCTTCTTGCCATCAATGAAGCGGGTATCCAGATGCGGAACAGACATAGGCGGGGCACCAAGCTTCGCTTTGCCATACACTTTCGCATGATGGCGCTCAACAATTTCCTGATTCTTGCAGACCATGAATAATCCGCTCACAGGGAATCCTCCGATATGCTTGGATTCAGGAATTCCCGTCTTTTGAAGCAATGGCAGGCTGCCGCCTCCACCCCCGATAAAGACAAATTTTGCTGTATGATATTCGACTTTTCCGCCGTCAAGATCCTGCACCTTTACTTCCCAAAGGCCATCGCTTGTTCGTTTGATATCCTTGACGATATGCCCATAATGAACTTCCGTATTCACTTTCATTAAGTGATTAAACAGCATCCGAGTTAAAGCTCCGAAGTTTACATCCGTTCCATCATCTATTTTCGTTGCGGCGATTGGCTCCGTTGAAGTTCTTCCTTCCATCACAAGCGGCAGCCATTCCTTCAGCACATTCGACTCCTCAGAATACTCCATCCCCTCAAAAAGCGGGTTATCTGCAAGCGCTTTAAATCTCTTTTGGAGAAAAGAAACATTGTCTTGCCCTTCCACCAAGCTTATATGGGGAATAGCCCGGACGAAATCCTCTGGATGCTGAATAAGTCCCTTTTGAGTAAGGTAGGACCAAAACTGCTTTGACAGCTGAAATTGTTCGTTTATGTTAATGGCTTTCTTGATATCGATTGACCCATCCGGCTTCTCAGGCGTGTAGTTAAGCTCACATAAGGCTGAATGTCCCGTACCAGCATTGTTCCACTCATTCGAGCTTTCCTCTCCCGGACTCTTCAGTTTCTCAAAGACCTTAATATGCCAGGATGGCTCAAGCTCCTTCAGCATGGAACCCAATGTTGCACTCATGATTCCCGCACCAATTAATATAACGTCTGTTTCTTTCTGTATGCTGTTCATATTACCCTTCCTTATCCCCTTATATTTGCAAAAAAACAGGTACTTTACATAGATGACACACAACCAAAAGAAGTTACAGTTGGACCTACTTTTATCTAAATTTCAATAATCCTATTTAATGTTAAACCATTCATTATTTTTTAACAATTATAAACCATTTAATTCTCAAAAAACGGTTTCATGCTCATATTCATAGGCTTTTCTATTCATTTTCTCATGCTGGCAGGTTATTTGAACCAATCTGGCGTTTCACTGTAAATAATTGAAGGAATAAGGGTAAAAAAAAGAGGTGAAAATGGTGGCCAATCATAAAGAACAAACCAATAAAAGCAGAAATATACTTTCCGGCATTCTGTTTGGAATCGGCTTTGCTTCCTTCATCGATGAAGCAGTTTTTCACCAGCTTCTTCGCTGGCATCATTTCTATGATAAGTCCACCACAGAGATTGGATTGATCTCTGATGGGCTTTTCCATGCCTTCAGCTGGTTCGCGACGATTGGCGGGTTATTTCTCTTCGCTGATTTACGGAGAAGAAAAGCACTTGAACCATTGATTTGGTGGGGAAGCATACTTCTTGGCGCGGGAGGATTTCAGCTCTATGACGGTACCATCCAGCACAAATTCATGAAGCTTCACCAGATTCGCTATGTCGACAATGTCTTCGTCTATGACTTGGTTTGGAATGTCATCGCCATCTTGATGATTATAGCTGGTCTAGCATTGATTTTATCCCCCAAACGGCGAAGGGAGGCCTCCTAATATGGTACATCATGGACATCACCTCGAAGATTTGGCTATCCTGCCTCAGGTGCTGTTAGGCCTCCCTTTTATCCTATTGCTCGTCTTATATATGGCAGCTATCGTCAAAACGAATCAAACACATAAGCCATGGCCGATACATCGTACTGTATTCCTGTGCATCGGGACCACCCTTGCCGTCATATCTGTCGCAGGGCCGCTTGCTGAGAGAGCACTTATGGATTTTCGCGCTCATATGGCAGCCCATCTCTTCTTAGGCATGCTAGCCCCCTTATTGATCGTCTTGGCGGCTCCCATGACCTTGATGCTCCGCACTTTGGATATAAGTAAGGCACGACGGATAACAAAGCTGCTTAAAAGTCGTCCGATTGGATGGATCACCAACCCGATTACGGCTGCCATCCTCAATATTGGTGGCCTATGGCTGCTTTATACGACAAGCCTCTATTCTCTCATGCATGAGTTCATGTGGCTTCACGTGCTCGTACATGTGCATATTTTTCTGGCAGGCTATTTATTTACGGTCTCCCTTATTTATATTGACCCGATTCATCACCGGAATTCCTATCTTAATAGAGCAATTGTTCTTATTCTTTCACTAGCTTGGCATAGTATTTTAGCTAAATACTTGTATGCACATCCTCCAGTTAGCGTTCCGACAGACGAGGCACAGACGGGTGCTATGCTGATGTATTATGGCGGTGATCTTGTCGATGCAGCTATCATCTTCATTCTTTGCTGGCAATGGTACAAGGCAACGAAGCCACGGGCTGCCTATACTCCAAGCACACATGCATGAGTGACGAGGAACACTAGCAAAAGGCTGCCAGCTTAATCCTAAGTGAATAAGCTAGCCGCCTTTTTTAGGCCATAAACTTACGCTGACTTGACACACCCTATATAACACCTCACAATAAAATTACCCAATATTTTACATACCTAGATCTTAATTAAGAAGGAGCGATTATTAATGGCAGCCCAATTACTCCAGCAAGTCGGTCAAATAGGCATCCCGGTGAAAGACCTTGACCGCGCAATTACCTTCTACAGCGACATACTTAATCTCCCCCTCCTATTCCAGACGGACAGAATGGCCTTTTATGATCTTAATGGCCTGCGAATCATGCTATCGTTACCTGAGAAGGAGGAATTTGCCCACACAAGCTCTGTCCTTTATTACCAAGTAGAGGATATTCAAGCTGTCTGCAAGGAGCTTTTGGCAAAAGGTGCGGCCTTTTCAGGGGAGCCCCATGTAGTGACGAGAATGGACAACATAGAGACATGGATGGCTTTTTTCACCGATTCAGAAGGGAATACGATGGCCTTAGTAAGCGAGGTATCTGTTTAAAGACACCATTAGTTTCAGAGCTCAACTGAAAAAAGCAGAGCCGCTTGCTGCGGTTCTGCTTTTTCATCTTCAACATCTGATATATCTCTACTTAGCCTCTTGCTCTTTAACCTCAAACCCCTGCAGATCCCATTTCTTTACGTCCAAAACCGCATGACCGGCAAAAACAATGCTCTCATCCTCAACGTTCGGAAAATATCGTGCCGTGAATACCTCCTTGCCTCCATCCAGGAAGATTTCCATGGAAGAATGGTCAAGGAACACATGAATCGCAGAAAGAGACGAGACCTTACTAGTTCTTGTTTCCAGCTTCCCGGTCTTAACATTTTCTCTTATTAAGCTGACCTCATCGCGAGCCTCATCATAGATAAGCTTTGCACTGTTTCGGAAGTTGATCTCAAATACCCCGCCTCTCGTTTCCACGAGCTCGATAAGGAGCTCGATTGATTTTCCGGCAATCTGAGGGTATAACTCCTCTGCTCCATCAATGGATAACCTAGTCTCTACTTTTCCTTTTCGCAGCATCTTCATTTCTTGCAAAGGACTTTGATAGATTTGTCCATTCACGTATCTGAGCTCTCTTGGCATGGTCAGGGCATGGACCCAATGGTTAGAGATTGTCGGGTGATGCTGTTCGGCTTCATCCGTGATTCCCATCCATCCAAAGAGGATAGTTCGCCCACTTTCATCAACAAAGGTTTGCGGGGCGTAAAAGTCAAAGCCGCGATCCAGCTCCGTAAATGGCCCATGGTCAAAGGTTAATTTTTGTGCATCAAACGCTCCAGAGAAATACCCGGATTGGAATAGATTATGGTATTCATGACCGGCCACATCTAACCCTTGCGGCGAAACAAGCAGAATATCCTTTCCGTTCAGGCGAATTAGATCGGGGCATTCCCACATATAGCCGAAATCGCCTAATCCATTCAGACCGCTTCCGGCTATCCGCCCCACCTCTTCCCATTCATATAAATCCTTAGAATAAAAGAGGACAGCAGCTCCTTGTTCCTTGAGAGTTTGGGCACCCAAAATCATAAACCATCCATCCCCTTGCCTCCATACCTTCGGATCACGAAAATGGGCTGTATAGCCTTCCGGAAGGTATAAAATAGGCCCGATCTTCTCAAAGTGTACGCCATCCTCTGATACGGCCAGACATTGATAGGTCTCCCGCGTCCCATCTGGCTGCTTTACATTCCCGGTATAAAATAGATGCAATTTGCCCTCCCATTCAACCGCACTTCCAGAATAGCAGCCATTCCTGTCATACCACTCACTCGGGGCAAGAGCGATTGGCTCCTCCCTCCAATGAATCAAGTCCTTTGAAGTATAATGACCCCAGAATTTCGCGCCATGGGCTGTTTCAAATGGATTCCATTGATAAAAGACATGATAGACTCCCCTGAATTGAATCAATCCATTTGGGTCGTTTAATAGCCCGACCGGCGGCATGAGATGGTAGTGCAGCCGATAAGGATCCTGCTGCACCATTTCACGAAATTTCATTACTTCCTCATTTGCCCAAAGCCTCAGCAGCTGATCATTTTCTGACATGGCAAACCCATCCTTACCTCAATTTTTAAAAGAAAAGGCAAGACGACCATCGCCTGCCTTCTTGATATCATTATTGTTCAATTTCATTCTTCATCTTATCGGAATAACCAAACATCCAGGTGAGCGCAAATGCCACCGCAACCGCAACCACATTTACAAGGATATAAGCTAGAAGCTGACCGTTTAAGTAGAGCAGAGTTCCTGGAATAACCGTGACAGACATACCTGTTGCCTCCAATTGGAAAAGCGAGGCCAGGAATCCCCCGACAGCTCCGCCAATAAGACCCATGATGAAAGGCTTGCCATATCTCAGATTGACCCCAAATAAGGCCGGCTCCGTGATCCCAAGGAATGCGGATAGGGCTGACGGGAAACCAAGCGCTTTCAGCTTCGCTGATTTCGTCTTCATGGCAACCGCTAATGCGGCGCCTCCCTGAGCGGCAGTTGAACAAGTAACAATCGCATTATACGGATTACTCTGGAATTCAGCGAGCAGCTGAATCTCAAGCATATTGAAGACATGGTGTACACCTGTGATGACAATAATTTGATTTAAACCCCCAATAATCAATCCGCTAATCCCAAATGGCCATGATAAAACAGTTTTTGCCACAGACAGGATTCCATTTTCAACTATATGAAAAATTGGCCCAATCACTAGCAAGGCTAAGATAATCATCACAAGCAGCGTCAAAAATGGCGTCAAAATCAAATCTAGTGACTCTGGCACGCGCTTTCTGATCCATCTCTCTAGTTTTGCCCCAATGATTCCGGCAATGAAGGCTGGCAACACGGATGCTTGATAACCGACAACCGGAATGAAGCCAAAGAATTCAATTGGGGTCACGTCTCCGCCCGCAACAGACCAAGCATTCGGCAGGGACGGTGAAACAAGCATCAGTCCAAGCACCAAACCGATGATCGGACTTCCGCCAAACACCCGGAACGTTGACCAGGCTATGAGTGCAGGCAAGAATATAAAGGCAGTGTCTGTCAGTACTTCCGTGAAAAGAAGGAGGTTTGCAGATACATCATCGGGCGTCAATCCAAACAGTCCAAGTATTTGCTCCTGCATCAGGAGACCGCGGAGACCCATGAACAGTCCCGTGGCAACAAGCACCGGAATGATTGGAACAAATACATCCCCAAATGTTCTGATAGCCCTTTGAAAACGCGTGCCGCTTTTGGCCGCTTCCTTCTTCTGGTCAGAGGCATTCATCGTAGCAAGGCCAAGGCCAGCAACTTCTTCATATACCCTGTTGACCGTACCAGTACCGAATATAATCTGGTATTGGCCTGAGTTAAAGAACGCTCCCTTGACCTTCTGAATGTCTTCAACCTTTTTCTGGTCAATCAGTTCCTTATCGTTCACCATGATGCGGAGCCTGGTTGCACAATGGGCCACAGAAGAAATATTCTCCCTTCCTCCGACGGCCTCAATCACTTCCTCTGCTATTCTGCGATTCTCTGACATTGCCATTCACCCCTTTGAATTTTTATTCGTACCTTTTTTAGATAATATAATTTCAGCAATGGTTTGTGGAATCGATTCCACATTAAGAAAAATAAAAGTGTAACCAATTTATGAAATCGATTACACAATTATTATATACTGTCTCTTTGTAAAAATCTATGCTCAACCTCCCTTTTTATGGAATTGCTTACATCTTTATCTATCATTATCAATATGATGCCTGCCGCTTCTTTTCCCGCCTCTTCAATCATAAAGTCAATCGTTGATAAGGAAGGGGTAATGAACTTAGACAATTCTGAAGCCCCCATACCCACAACAGCCAAATCACCAGGTATGTCCAATCCTATTTCCTTTAAATACTGCATAGCACCAATGGCTAATCTGTCCGTTACAGCAACAACGGCGGTCGGCCTCTGCTCAGATGATTCCATAATCTCTTTCATGCATGTTCTCCCAGACTCCAGGTCAAAGATTCCCGTTCTGACCCAGCTGGCAGCAACTGACAAACCATTCTCTTTCATTGCATCCAGGTACCCCTTCTTTCGCAGCACTCCGACGGCCGGGTCTGACTCGCCGACTCCAATGAAGGCAATCTCCTTATGCGCCCTCTTGATAAGTGCTTGGACAGCATCCTTGGCTGCCTGGTAATCATCAAATACGACATGTGAAAAGCCTGGCATATTCTGCCCTACCGCGACAAACGGGATAGCCAGCTCACGAATCTCCTCCATGAGCTCCTTCTCTGTATTCGTTGCCGATAGAATAATTCCATCAACATGACGGCTCTTCAACAGCCGCAGATTCTCAATCTCTTTTTCCGGAGCCAGATTCGTATTCGCTAGAAGAATCTGATAACCAGCTTCACTCAATATCTCATCTATTCCCTTTACAAGCCGGCTGGAGGTTTCCGTGCTGATCTTTGGCAGGATGACCCCAATGACCTTCGTCTTCTTCGTCCGCAAAGATTGAGCATGCTGGCTTGGGACATAACCGGTCTCTTCGATAACCTTCAAGACCGCGCTTCTGGACTTTTCGCTAACATATCCTGAATTATTCAAGACACGTGATACCGTCGTCCTCGAAACATTTGCCCTCTGAGCTATTTCCTTTATTGTTAACATGAAACATTATCCTCCCTCTAATCTATTACCATTTTACACAAATCACCTAAAAAGACATACACTTACTCAATCCTTCACAGCCTAATCATTTGGTAAATGCGTAAAATTGATTTACAATTACAACCAACGCAACATAACAAACACAACATAATGGAATCGATTCCTTAATTACACATATAAAGGTGGTAATCTACTATGTTCAAAGGCCTGTTCAAAAAGAAGCAGCCAAATGATCAAGATTCTATGCTCGTGCCGTTAAAGGGGAAAATCGTCCATCTCGAAGCTGTCCCGGACCCTGTATTTGCCGAAAAGATGATGGGCGATGGATTTGCGATTGACCCAGCAGATGGAACCATTGTCTCTCCTGTTGATGGCGAGGTCATCACAATATTTCCGACCAAGCATGCAATCAGCTTAAAAAGCAAGCAAGGAAGAGAAATTTTGATTCATGTCGGGCTTGAGACTGTCCAATTGAACGGGGAAGGATTCACACCGCTTGTCATGGACGGGCAAAAAATCAAGAAGGGTCAAGAGCTGTTGAAGGTGGATTTTGATGCCATAAAAGAAAAGGTGCCTTCTATCTTGACTCCTGTCATATTTACGAATCTTAACGAGAATGAAAAAGTCGTTGTGGAAGGACAGGAGATTTTTATCCGATAAAAAAAATCAGGCAGAGCTAGATGCTCTGCCTACAAATTCATCACGGCCCTACTTTCCCTCTTCCTCTGGATAAATAAGACCCCACTCTCTCCGAATTTCGGTCATGATATCCATGACATCCTTCGTAAGGTTCAAATGGGTCACCTCTTTATTGCCCTTGACGGCTGCTTCCATATCCAGCATTTCATAATAGAGGGCGTCTTCTGTTCGTCCTTCTTCAATGACTTCCTGCTCGCCTGTTTCTGTATAGGTGATGACCGCTTTTTGGCCTCTTGGATATTCCATGAGTTCGATATAGCCTTTGTCACAGGAAATCATCCCGCGCTTAGGCTGCTTGGAATGAAGCGTCAGAGCGATAGTTACCATTTCCTGCTTTTCATTCATCATGAGAATGCCTGCCTGTTCATCGACACCAGTTGGCGCATACTTCACTTGGCTCACAACCTGGTTTGGTTTCTCAGACATGAACCAACGCGCGAATGAGATGGCATAAACGCCAATGTCAAGCAAGGCCCCGCCAGCCAGGTTCTTGTTAAAGAAGCGGTTCTCCATATCATACTCCTTATAGCTTCCGAAATTCATCTGGATCATGCGCAGCTCACCCATTGCCCCAGAATCAATCAATGCCTTTAACTTCTTATAGATTGGCATATGGAAGATGGTCATCGCTTCAGCCAAGACGACTTGTTTTTCATCCGCGATGCGAATCGCCTCATCAAGCTCGTCACTATTGAGCGTAATCGATTTCTCGACCAATAGATGCTTGCCGTTTTTAAGCGCCTCTCTCATAAATTCAATATGCGTGTTATGCGGAGTCGTAATATAGATAATGTCGACATTTTCATCATGGAACATCTCATGAAAATCATCATATACCTTCCCGATGCCATGCTTTTCAGCAAAATCAATTGCCTTGCTATGTGTTCGGTTACCTACCGCATAAAAGGTCTTTCCCGCCTTTTTCAAGGATGCTGCCATTTCATTCGCAACAACCCCGGTGCCTAATACTGCCCAGTTCAAGTTTTCTCTCATATATTGATCTCTCCTTATCTTGCGGAACTAATGGATAAAAAATTCTCCGCCTCACAAAAAGACTAATAGGAAACGCTATGTACAATTATTCTAATATACTTATTTTTCTCTAATTTTACTATACTAAAATATATTTAGTGGAGTACTATAATAAATAAACTTCTTAGAAGATAAAGCTAGAGCCAGCTACAGGGGTTGCAGCTGGCTCGATTCACATAGATTAAAAAGGATTTGTTGCAATGAAGCTTGCCGTTTTCACATACATGCGCGGGTTAATTTTCAGCTGTCCGACGATGTATTCTGCAATGTCCTCTGCTTGAATGTATTTATTATCATCGTTTTCCTTCATTAATTCCAAATCAAGCGCAAGGTCAGTGGCAACCGTGCTTGGCGTTAAAGCCGATACACGAATATTGTTGCGGCGCACCTCCTGAGCAAGAGATTCCGTGAAACCGATGACGGCAAACTTCGATGCGCTGTAAGCACTTGAGGTAGCCGATCCGTTTAAGCCGCTTGTGGAGGATATGTTAATGATATCCCCACCATTTTTCTCAATTAATTGCGGGAGCACCGCTCTTGTCACATAGTAAGTGCCAAGCAAATTGGTATCAATGATTTTCTTCCATTCCGCAGGATCCATCTCCAGCACCTTGCCAAATGAAGCAATCCCGGCGTTGTTGATAAGAATGTCTGCTGCTCCTAATTGGCTGGTCAATGCTTCGACCGCCTCATTAACCTGTTCTTCAGATGAAACATCTGCAGCAGCATAGGCTGCTTTTACGCCAAGACGTTCAATCTCAGCAGCTGTTTCCTTTAAGGTCTCTTCTGTACGCGCGAGCAAGCCTATATGGACTCCCTCTTTCGCTAAGGCAATCGCTGTTGCCTTACCAATTCCTCTTGCACCGCCTGTGATAAAGGCAATTTTATTCGTTAATGGTCTTCCCATTCTAACAGCCTCCTTTAAAACTACCATTCTACCTTCAACTATACTATTTCGAGGGCAAGATGACTAAAGCTGTGCTTGGCCAATAAAAAAACACTGCTATTCGATTGCAGCGTTCCCCTTATATCTCTATAATCAGTACTCAGTATGCCTTCTTAGCAGGAAAAGCAAGGTTCCCATTATCATCTATTATCTTCATAAAATATCTTTGTCCCTTTCACTTATCTATTCTTCAGCATTCCTGCAAGTTCATATAAAGATTGGTATTGTTTTATGAGATAATACCGACCTTCCTTTTGCAAGTATCCTTTCTCGCAAAATTGGGCGAGCACATGTAGTAAATGCCGATAAGTCACTCCTAAATAGTCACACACAATTATATGCTTTTCCTTATAAACGCCCTCATAAGCTGTTTGTAAAATGAAATCTGCCAATCGATTTTCAAGCGGGTAAGCAAGGCTTTGTGAATACTTCTCCCCCATAAGAGTCGCCTTTACGCTGAGGAACTTCGTTAATTCTCTCAGAAATTTGGCATCCTCCAATAATTTTTCCCTGTACTGGGAAAAAGGGAGAGCAAAGCAAATCATCCTTGTTGATGCTCGAATTCCCTTTGTACTATACACCTCATTTAATAATTCCATTTCTCCCATATAATCATCAGTATTGATGAAATTAATTAAGGAAACTTTCCCATTTTGGTGTGTGACATATATTTTGGCTTTTCCTTCAATGACATAAAATAAATAATCCGGTCTCATACCTTCTCGAATAATCCATTCATCTCGTTCATATTCATGCACTTCTATTAACTCTTCGACGGGAAAAGAAAATAAATGAGCAATTGAATTTTCCTGCAAAAAGCGCCTCTTTTTTTCACCTTTATAGATTTCCATATTCCACCTCAAAATATGAGATATCTCATATTATTTTATGTATTTCCATGATACTATACTATGCAGGCAAGGAGGAATACGTAATGAATGCACATCGTTGGATGAGCACACAATTTTTTAGTTTCTATATAACTTGGGGTATTTTTCTCCCCTATTGGACAGGATGGATGGTTGATGCAAAAGGCCTTACGATTTCAGAAGCTAGTTTGATCATGAGCTTAGGCCTTGTAGCAAGAGGACTTTCACCTATATCTATCTATCCTTATTTATCTAACAAATTCAGCAGTAAAGCACTGCTCAATGGGGCAGGAATCGCCACCGTCATTGCGATTTTATGCTATATCCCGGCCAGTTCCTTTACTAGCTTACTGATTGTCACACTAGGGATTAACCTTGTCTATCCTATATTGATGCCAGCTTTAGATAGCGCTGCGGGCGTCCTAGCCCAAAACAGGCTATTAACTAATTACGGAAGAAGCCGTCAATGGGGCTCAATCGGTTTCGTTGTAGCCGGTATGATTCTGACCCTCTTTACAGGTAAGTTTGGTGATGAAGTCATTTTATGGGCACTTTTGCTTGGTACCATCTTGCTGGTTTGCCTTGGCTTTATGCAGGCTCCGAGTGTTCTGTCTAAAAAGCCTCAAGCTAGCAGTTCTCAAAAGAAAGGCATGTTACATTTATTCAAAATTAAGCACTTTGCTTTAGTGCTTATTATTGTTATCTTTCTACAAGCAGCGCATGCAACCTATTACAATTATGGTTATCTCTATTTACAAGAAATCCAGGCTCCAAAATATTTGATTGGACTCATTATCAATATTGCTGTACTTGCAGAAATTGCTTTCTTTTCCGTCGCAGACCGAAAGTTTAATCGTTTTTCCGTAGGCTCCTTGCTTGCAATGGCCTCTTTAGGGTCCACCATACGATGGGTACTAATATTTGCCGTTCCAAATGTGCTTGTTTTCTCTATCGCACAAATCCTGCATGCATTCTCATTTGCCATGGCCCATTATGCTTTTATGAAATACTTAATCAAAAACATACCTGCTTCGCAGGTTCCAGGAGCACAAGGGATGTATTCAGCACTGGCCATGAGTTGGAGTGCGGCCGTATTTACGATTTTCGGCGGCTATTTATACGAAATTGAACCAAGATTTGCCTTTCTTGGCATGATTGTTTGTACAATCCCTGCCATGCTGCTATCCCTTTATTATCGAAAATTAGAGCATTAATATTTTGTCCACAAAAAGAGGCCGTTAAATACGGCCTCTTTTTCCATCTTAATTAAAGTCTTGTATCCCACTTATTGCACCAAACATTTTCATTTGGTGTGCCGTGGAACTCAGATTCACCCATGATTTTGTCAATCACAGCTTTGATTGTGATATCAGTATCTTTGTATGCGTTGATATAGGCTTTCACCATCGGTACATCTGTTAGATGTGTAGTGAAGTTAAGTGATACGAAAACAGTTGGCACTTCATGTACGTACCATGGGATTTCGTTCGCCATAGCCGCTTTCCATCTAATGCGGTAGTTGTTTTCTGCACCATAGCCAACTACATTAGCGAATACAAGCGCTGCATCCACCTCTTCGCGGTATTTCAATGTAGCTCCCTTAACGCGAGTATTACCTTCGTTGACGGTTACCTCAAAGCCTCTGCTCTCAAGCTCACTCACGATATAATTAAGCGTTTTGTCATCCGCTTTATAAATGCCGCCTTTTTCCCCTTCTAAGTAATAGAGGCGAATGCGCTTATGTGTTTCCGGGCGAATTGGCAGCTGATCTAATGTATTCTTAACAAGTGTGATTCCTTTGTCAGCAGCTTGTTTAGCACGCTCGATGTGGTCTTCACAGCCAATCACTTTTAGATCTTCTTCATTACGGAAGATAGAGCCGTCTTCTTTCGCTTTGTGCAAGCCAAGTGTCGCTTTAAAGCCCAAGATTCTTTCTAATGCGTCTTGAAGACGTTCTTCTGTAATGATTCCGTTTTTGTAGCCATTTAGCATGAAGTTATAGTCTTCATCGATATCATTGAAGAATAAGAACATATCACAGCCAGCCGCGATGGATTGTGGTACATACTCTTCGCGTCTCATCGCTGCTGTCATACCTAACATGTGAGATGCGTCAGTCAATACCAATCCGTTGAAGCCTAATTTGCCTTTTAGGAGGCCGTTGATCAATTCAGGTGCAAGTGTCGCTGGTAAGATATCACGGTCTCCTAGCTCAGGCGCCAATGCTTTTTGATACTCTGGCAAAGCAATATGTCCGGCCATAATGGAATGTACGCCATTTTCAATGTGGTTACGGTATACCTCACCAAAGGATTTTTCCCACTCATCAACAGACAATTCATTTACGCCCATAACTAAGTGCTGGTCGCGTTCCTCTGTTCCATCACCAGGCCAGTGCTTGATGCAAACACCAACATTGCTTTCTGTCAGCCCTTTGATGTATGAGTTTGTATGTTTAATAACAGTCTCCGCATTTGTGCCATATGCACGCGTGTTAACGATTGTGTTTCTCCAGTTTTTCAGGATATCTACACATGGGTCGAAGTTCCAGTTGACACCAACCGCATGCGCTTCACGGCCGCTTACATACCCGGCATCAAAGGATACTTGCTCATCACCTGAAGCTTCACACATCGCTGCTGCTGCCACATATGTACCGTCGTTTACCGCACCATTACCACCAGCATCACAGTTTGCTGCCACTAACAACGGAATTTTGGAATCCTTTTGAAGTTCGTTAATCAAATTTTGTACCTTATCAGAATTAGCTCCCATGTAACGTGCTCCACCGATATGGTACTTCTCAAGAAGCTCTTTGTTTGTGAACTCATTTCCGCTGAATTCATCATCACCGAAGAAGAATAGGTTAATAAATAACTGACCGATTTTCTCTTCGACAGTCATTCCAGAAATCGTATCTTTCACCCATTTGATATCTTCATCAGAAAGATTATACGGCTTCGCCTTTAAATCAACCTTTGGCATTGGAATGTTTTTGGCAATCTTTTGAATCATGGTATAGTTCCTCCGAACTTATTTTAAGTTATCGTTAAATTCCTTGATCAATTGTTCTTGGTATTCCCCAGCGAAGCTGCCATCTAAGAATTTTGCTAAAGCCTCTTCTCTGAAACGATCCCAAGAGAATTTCTCTTTACCAACAAGGATTGGGTAATAAAGAACGTTATTTACCTCTGCAGCGGATAAATCTCCAGGAGCATCGCCAATCATCAATACATGTGTATTTTCATAGCCGAATTTCTTCAATTGCTCGATGCAAAATGCTTTTGTTCCAGCCTCTTGGCCAAGCATGACATCAACATGTACGTTCAATTCATGTCTTGTCCATTCGTCAAGCACAGCCGCACCGTTTGCTGAAGAAACAATCGCTACGTCAGCGACATTATTTGCTGCTTCAAGTCCAGCTTTAGCACCTTCAACAGGTTTGTCATTTCCAGCTAGTTCTTCCTCAATCGTACGGTTAACCGCATGGCTCCACTCTAAAGCTTTTTTTAATTGCTCATCATTCGTTTCAGCAATCGCTCTTTCAAGTGATGGGTTGGAAAGCTCGTTCGTTGTTTCAGCCCACTTTTTGAAGGAAGAGATATCTGGCATTTTAATGCCTTCTTTTTCTAACGCTTCAAATGTAGCAACAACCCCTTTAAAACGGTTGATTCCTCTAGTTCTTGTGTAAAGATTGATGTCATTCCATACTTTAAGGAAACGATCTTTAATATGATGAAGCTCCCAAACGTCAACGGCACGCGGTCCGAATGCTTCTTCGTGCTTTACACCCATCGTATCCATGGCACAGCCATCAGAGTCAACACAAACTAAAAAGTCCTTCGTCTTTTGGAAATCTTTAATATTATCTTTCATAAATGAAAACCCCACTATCATTGGTTTTGTTTTGCCATTTTGAAAATAAAGGTTGCTGATCCAATTAACTTGGACCAACAACCTTCATATCATCTATATATGGTTTAGATTAAACTCCAGAGTAAGAAGAGAATCCGCCATCGATTGGAATAACGACACCAGTTACGAAGCTTGCTGCTTCTTCACTAGCTAGGTATAACAATCCGCCAACTAACTCTTCAGGCTCACCGAAGCGTTCCATCGGAGTGCTGTTAAGAATTTTTCCTGCTCTAGCAGATGGAGTGCCATCTTCATTGAACAATAATTTTTCGTTTTGTTTTGTAACAAGGAATCCTGGTGCAATCGCATTAACACGAATGCCAGCTTTCGCAAAGTAAGTTGCACACCATTGTGTGAAGTTACTGATTGCTGCTTTCGCTCCGCTGTATGCAGGAATTTTTGTTAAAGGTGTGTAAGCATTCATTGAAGAAATGTTAATGATGTTTGCACCTTTTTTCCCGATCATATCTTGTGCGAAGACTTGAGAAGGAAGAAGAGTACCTAAGAAGTTAAGGTCGAATACGAAGCTAACTCCTTTAGGGTCTAAATCAAAGAATGTTTTCATGTCTGGATTGTTCTTTACAGCTTCTGCATTGTAGAACTCGTCATCTGTTGTGCCTTTTGGATTGTTTCCGCCAGCATTGTTGACAAGAATATCAACTGTACCAAGTTCTTTAATAACGATTTCTCTTGCAGCTTCAAGAGCTTCCTTATCTAATACGTTAGCAGCAACACCGATTGCTGTGCCGCCAGCCGCATTAATTTCAGCAGCAACCTTATCTGCTGCTTCTTGCATAAGGTCCATAACCGCTACTTTCGCTCCGCATTCTGCTAAAGCTTTTGCGAAATAAGAACCTAATACACCGCCGCCGCCAGTTACAGCTGCGACTTTACCTGTTAAATCCATTTTGAATGGAACTGCCATGTTCGTTAACCTCCTAAGAGTTTAATTATTTTCTGTTTTTTTGTTCTGCTTCCCACAGACCGTGTAAGTAAGTAGCACCTAGTGCGCGGTCGTATAAGCCATAGCCTGGTTTTCCAGTTTCGCCCCAGATCATTCTTCCGTGGTCAGGACGAATCGCACCAGTGTAGTTGAAGTCTGCCATTGCTTTGATTACTTCGTACATATCAACAGAACCGTACTCAGATGGGTGAGCACTTTCTTCGAATGACATGCCGCCTGTTAGCTTAACGTTACGAGCATGAACAAAGTTTACGCGGTCTTTTTTACCGAAGTAACGAAGCATTTCAGGGAAATCGTTCTCAGGGTGTGAACCAAGGGAACCGCTGCACATAGTCAAGCCGTTATAAGGGCTGTCATATAGGTTAACGAATCTTTCTAAGTTCTCTTTGTTTGTGATGATACGTGGTAATCCAAAGATATCGAATGGAGGATCATCCGGGTGGATGGCCATCTTCACGCCAGCTTCTTCAGCAACTGGGATGATTTCTTTGATGAAGTACTCAAGGTTTTCCCAAAGTTTTTCATGGTCCACGTTTTTGTAGTGATCGAATAATTCTTGAAGGTCTTCTTTCTTATAGCTAGAATCCCAGCCTGGTAAAGAAAGTTCACCTGTTAATGGATCCATTTTCTTCGCTACTTCTTCTTCGAAGATAAGCGCTGTAGAACCATCTGGAAGACGGTACTCTAAGTCAGTACGTGTCCAGTCAAAGATTGGCATGAAGTTGTAGCATACAACTGGAATGCCAGCTTTACCTAGGTTACGTAAAGTTGTTTTGTAGTTCTCGATGTATTTGTCACGAGTTGGAAGACCGATTTTGATGTCTTCGTGAACTGGTACACTCTCGATAACAGAGATGTGCATACCCGCATCTTCTACAGTCTTTTTCAATTCTTCGATTTTTTCCATCGGCCAAGCTTCCCCAACCGGGATATCATAAATAGCTGTTACAATTCCTTTCATGCCTGGAATTTGACGGATGTATTCCAAAGGAATTGAATCCGTTTTTCCATACCAGCGAAAACTCATTTCCATAATTAAATTGCCTCCCTATTATCAATCAACATCAACAGCGAAGTAATTTTTCGCGTTGTTGTAACAAATATTTTCAACTAATCTTTGCAGCAATGCAGGGTCATTTGGAATTTCACCAGCTTCCACCCATGTACCAATTAAGTTACATAAAATGCGGCGGAAATATTCATGTCTGCTATAAGAGATGAAGCTGCGTGAATCCGTAAGCATCCCAACAAAGTGACTTAAGATTCCTTGATCAGCTAAAGCTGTCAATTGGCGAATCATGCCTGGTTTTGTATCATTGAACCACCATCCAGAACCAAACTGGATTCGGCCAGCGATTCCTTCTTCATTAGTTTGGAAGTTTTGAATCGTTGTACCAATTAGCTCATTGGAAACTGGGTTCAAATTGTAAATAATTGTTCTAGGCAGGGAATCCCTGATTTCTAGAGCATCTAGCAATGCATTTAATGGCGCTGCTACTTCACCTTGATCGCTAATGGAATCAAAGCCTGCATCAGGACCGAGTCTTTTGAACATTTTTGTGTTGTTGTTGCGGATTGCGCCAAAGTGGATTTGCATTGCCCAGTCTCTTTCTGTGTAGGCCTTTGCAAGTGCAATCAAAATGGCTGTCTTGAATTTATTTTCATCCTCTAGGCTGACAGCTTGTCCTTTGCGTCCAGCTTGGTAAATTCCATCCAATTCATTTTCGTCGAATTCAGCAAATGGAACTTCAGATAGACCATGGTCAGAAATTCTGCAGCCTTTTTCGTGGAAATATTGAACTCTATCTAATAGAGCTGCAATATATTCCTCATACGTTGCTAATGATTTATTCGCTACCTTTTCAAGCGTCTCTACGAATGGAATGAATGTAGCTTTATTGATTTCCAATCCTTTATCAGGACGGAATGAAGGAAGAACTTTCACTGGGAAGTCCGGTAATTCAGCGATTTGCGCATGATACTGAAGATCATCTGTCGGCTCATCTGTTGTACCAATGACTTTTACATTTGAACGCTTGATGATTTCACGAACTGCATAATCATCTTGCTGCAACAATTCATTACAGCGATTCCAAATGTCTTCCCAAGTATCTTCGTTTAATAACTCTTCAATACCGAAGTAGTTTTTTAGCTCAATATGAGTCCAGTGATACAAAGCATTTCCTAGTGTATAAGGAACTGTTTTAGCCCACGCCTCAAATTTAGCCTTAGGATCTGCATCACCAGTGATATACTTCTCAGAAATACCATGAGCTCTCATCGCTCTCCATTTGTAATGGTCGCCTTCTAGCCATAGTTCAGTGATGTTATTGAATTTACGATTTTCTGCAATATCTTTCGGTGATAAATGGCAGTGATAATCATAAATCGGCATATTTTTTGCATATGAATGATACAACTGAACAGCTGTTTCATTGTTTAACATAAAGTTTTCGTGAATAAATGCAGTCATATAGCACCCTCCTTATCCTTTTAATATCAAAGGATTATTGCGTACTGTTTCTAAGACCAAAACCAAATACAGGCTTAATCTTTGGAGATTATTCTCCTTTTACAGAGGCTAATTTCTCAGCGAATTGGCGAGCTACCTCTTGTACAGAACTGTAATCACCATTTTTAACACCTTTAGTTAAGGCACTTCCAACACCAACAGCAAATGCGCCATTATTTACCCATTTATCTAGGTTATCAAGGCTAACACCACCAGAAGGCATTAACTCAACATGTGGAATAGGGCCTTTAACATCTTTAAGGAATCCTGGTCCCATTAAGCTTCCAGGGAATAGTTTAACAACATCAACCCCAGATTCTAATGCTTGCATGATTTCAGTTACTGAACCGCAGCCTGGTAAATAAGGGATCGCATAACGATTACATACAGTTGCGATTTCACTGTTGAAGTGAGGGCTTACAATATAACGAGCACCTTTCATGATCGCGATTCTTGCTGTTTCGGCATCAAGAACCGTTCCCGCACCTACGATCATATTTGGATCGCCTGTCTGTACTAGCTCAGCGATTGCTTCTTCAGCTCCAGGTGTAGAGAATGTAACCTCTAGTGAGCGAATTCCGCCTTTGAATGCTTGCTTTGAAATCTCTACTGCTTCCTCTTTATTTTTTCCACGAATTACAGCTACTAGATAACCGCTATGTATTTCGCTTAGAATTTCATGTTTTTGCAACATTACAATCACCTCTTCCGTTATTTTAGTGAAATAATCATCCTTCACCATAAGTGCATGGAATTGCAAACTGGTTGTATTCTTAAATACAGACTTAGTATTTGTTTTACCGATAAAAAAATGCTATTTGGCACTAAATATTTTCATGTGAAAGAGTATTCCAACTTGTATACTTGTATACTAGCATTCAGTTACTAGTATTTCAAGTGGCTTCATTGTATATTTTCTGTAAACATACTCAAACATAAAAAAGACAGATTCGAAAAGGAATCTGTCCTAAAGCCTCATTATCCAATATACAATGGTGTATCTTCAACATATTCAAAATAATTACTATAAGGGCTATCTTTTTTGTAAAGATCTTCCCATAATTTCGTAGCATCAATTATATGTAGTTTCGCGAAAGCTTCAACTTGATCACAATCTTTTGTTTCAAGAATATTAACAATATTTTGGTGCTGGTCAATCGCTTCATCAAAATTATGCCGGATTTCAGATAATAGGCGCATCCGGTTATAGTGAGTGCTTATTCTATTGATTGCTTCCCAAATATGTTCCTTCTGGTTAGCCTTGAATATAATATGGTGAAATTGTTTATCCAGCAAGTGGAAGTCACGTTCCTTCCCACTTTGCCCAACTAAATCCTCTTGCAGAGCCAGATTTTTCTTTAAATCGTATAAAGCACTTTTAGGAAATGACTCACAAGCCAATTTTAAGACCTCTTTTTCTAGGTGAAAGCGCATAAAGGAGGCTTCCTTTATAAGCTGAGGATTAATCTTAGAAATATATGTACCGACTTGTGGTATAACTTCAATCAAATGCTCTTCCCGCAATTTCGCTAATACCTCACGAACCGGAGTACGCGATAAGCTCAATGCTTCCGCAAGTTCAATCTCACTAATTGCCTGTCCAGGTTCTAATTCTAAAGACATTATCGAGTTCTTGATCACTTTATAGGCATAATCTTTATTATTTTCTCCAGGAAGCTTTGGCGATACTGTAATAATCATGTCATACTCCCTCTTCCAAGGACACTTTTCACCATCATATCATGGTATTCAGCCCATATTCAATATATATAAGCAAGAAGATAGCTAATGCCTATTAACTATCTTCTCTCTTATGCCTAGTGATTCTAATTATTGCTTTCTCTTTTCAGCAAGGTCTATTGCCAGCTGTGCCGTTCGTTTTTTGTTTAATGGATAAAGGAACACAATAACAAGGAACACCGCTCCAAGCAGGATTGCCGGCACTAAAGTGCCAAGCATATGGATACCGCTCAGTGTATCTGCTGTTTGTGCTTTTAGTTCTGCATTGTATCCTACAGCTGCAATTGCTGCTCCACCTATACCACCTGCAACGGCTTGACCGATTTTACGTGCCATGGAATAGATGGAGTAAACCGTCCCATCCTCACGCAAGCCTGTCAAGTACTCATGATAATCGATGACATCAGTCACAAAGGCCCAAATAACAAGGTTAAAGGCACCGAAACCAAGATTTGCGATAGCAATAATCACAATAAACATCATCATGCTTAGATTAGGAAGCAAGTATGAAACAAGGTAGGCGACAGCAGCCAATAACAACCCAGCCGAAGCCACTTCTTTTTTGCCGTATTTCTTAACCAGCTTAAGTATGAAAGGCGCAAGCAAGATTACAGCTCCAGATTGCACGAACCCAATGATACTCAAGCCTGCCGTATTTCGGAAATAATCCTTAAACAAGTATACATTCACAGAACTGATAAACATGACGGTAACCATGAATGTTAAGGAAGCCACAAGGAACCAAAGTAACGGCCTATTTTTGAATAGACCTCTCAATGTATCTTTTGTATTTACTTTAGATTCATCAGCTTTATCCGTCAAAGTAACACGCTCAATCGTAAGTTTATAACAAGCGATATAACAAGCAATTGCTAAAATGCCGAAGATGATTGCTACCAATAAAAAGCGGTTTGCCGAAGCTTCATTATCAACGAATAAAATAACCGGTCCTAAAACATTGATAATTAATCCCGCTAATTGAGACCCTACTGTTCTCCAAGAAGAAAGAGCCGTACGTTCTACAGGGTCAGCTGTCATTACGGATGCCATGGAACCATAGGGAATGTTTACAGTACTGTACAATGTTCCCCAAAGAATATAACTTACATAAGCATAAGCCAGATAAAAGCCGTGTGACATTCCTGGGATATGAACGAACATTAATACACCCGAAATGACTAAGGGAAATGACATTCTAAGAAGCCAAGGTCTGAATTTACCCTGTTTACCAGGCTTCCTTGTATCGATGAACCGCCCCCATGCAATATCAGCAAATGCATCCCATAAACGAGCAATGGCAAATAACCCACCGACCGCTAATGGATTCAAATGATAAATGTCCGTATAGTATACCATCAAATAACTGGCAACAAACAGGAAGAAGAAATCGTTTCCGAAATCACCGAACAAATACCCCCATTTGTCTTTAGCACCAAATTTACGCATGATGTTTTCACTCCTAAAGGTTTAGATATATTTTGATACGCTATGTTCCAAGTGCTTTTCTCCAACTTATTTCAAAGAGGTACAATTAGTATGACATCCATTAGGAAATATCATTCATCTATTCATTGTTAAACATTTCACATAGGTTGTATTTTTAATCTCGCTAACCTATTTACCAGAATAAAAAAAGCGGAGACAATACATCTCCGCACGACCTCTCCCGATAAAGATCATTACATCTATCACGACATGTTATTTTATTAAAATAATGTTTTCTACTTTCCTTGAATATAAGAAATAATATCAATATAAATTTTAGTCATCTCTGATGGGGTTTTATCTAAATCATTTTGAACCCATTGTTCAATTAGCCCTAAAAAGGCAGAAGTGATAAAGGATAAAAAATACTCTAACGGGACATTTAATTTGTCTCCAAATCCTTCAATCTTCTCTAAATTAACACGTACTTTTTCTGAAAAGGCGTCTCTGAATCGAATATGAAAGCCCGCTCTCCCATGATCACTTAAAAAGATTTTTAATATAGGCGAATGCATGCCAATAAAGGAGAATAATGTCGACGCTAACTGCTCTTGCTGCTTTTCAAATGTATGGTGCGGTGAATAGCTGGACTGTAATTTATCCAGATGGGCACCAAGATCTGAAATTAATTGCTGCTCCATTTGTTCAAGCAAATCGTATTTATCCTCAAAGTGCAAATAAAAGGTGCCGCGATTGATTTTAGCTGTCTTGGTAATCTCCCCAATTGTGATTGACTCAAATGGTTTCTTTTCTAAAATTTTTATAAACGATTGCTGTATAAGCTTTTTTGTTTTTCTGTTCTTTTCGGTGTAAATGCTCATATCTTATGACCTCTTATCACTAAAATTTAACATACCGGCCGTTTTTGTTTATTGCTTTTATTTCCCTAGAAATTATAAGATATCCTCATGCTACTAAACAACATGTTGAAACCCAGAAAGGAAGACATCAATTGAGATTATTTAAAGAAAAGACAGCTTGGCTAGCTCCTCTTGCCGTCATATTAATCATTTCATTATTCTCCGTAAACTTATTCGCTCAAGGAGATCCGAAGGTAAGGAATCTGCCGGTTGCCATAAGTGTAAACGACGAAGGTGCTCATGTAGACGCAGTCCTATCAGCGGTTGAACAAATGAGTAAAGGTACTGCTGATGAGGAGCCTATGCTAGCTTTTACAAAAGTAAAAGAAACAGATATAGATGATTTATTTCATGATAAGAAATATTATGCAGCGCTAGTTATTCCTGAAGGATATAATGATGCCCTGCAAAATGCCCTCGCAAACAACAAACCTGCAGCCTTAAAGGTTTATATTAATCAGGGCTTTAACGCGACAGGTGCAAACTATGCAAAAACTGCTTTAAGTGCTTTGATCACCCAATTGAGCAACCAATATTCTGCTAACTTTGCCAAGCAAATGGATGGCCAAAAAATCGATGCTGATAAAGCAGCTGTACTCGTCAATCCGATCGTTTCTAAAGAAAAAGTATTCAATCCCATTACCGCTTCTACAGCAAATGGCAATGCACCGACTTTGATGGCAGTGCCAGCCTGGGTAGGTGCGTTAATCGGAGGGTTCATTCTATTCCTAACAACGTCAAACATCTTGAAGAAGGAATTGCTCACACGCAAGCAAGCATTGCGCTTAATGGGCGGACAAGTTCTATTTGGAGTCCTTATTGCTCTATTCTCAGGCTTTACTGTTGCGACATTAGGTACAATTGCTGGTATAAACATGCCTAGCTATTTCTTAGTTGGCTCTTTTGTATCCTTTGCAGCATTCTGCTTCTTCCTATTAGTATCTGCTGTGACAGCATGGATCGGCAAACCAGCCATTACACTCTTTATGGTTGTTATGCTACTGGGTATGGGAGTTCTAATGATGCCAATGGAAATGCTTCCAGACTTCTTTGTAAACTTCATTCGCCCATGGGTTCCTATTCGCTTTGCTGCTGAAGGATTACGCGATATTTTCTATTTCGGCAGCGGCTTCTACACAGGAGCTTCCTTTAACACAATTGCCGGAATTGGGATTGCTGGTTTAGTGCTGTACGTGCTGGCTATTTTCAAACCATTACGTGTACAAAAACACCCAAATAAATAATCCCTGGGACAATTAGTATGCCGAAAGCGGCAAACTAATTGTGCCAATAGACCAAAAGAGCATTGAGGGCTGATTTTAGCTCCCAATGCTCTTTTATTTATACTATTTAAAGAGACTAACGATCAGGTGAAATAATCTCCGCCCTATTGATGCCATTTGATTCAATAACTTGCTTGTACCAATAGAAGCTGTCCTTTTTGATACGGCGCAGGTCATGTGTTCCTTCCTCGTGCTGATTGACATAGACAAACCCATAGCGCTTTTGGAATCCATTCAGCCAGCTTAGCAAATCCGTGAATGACCAAACACAGTAGCCAAGCATTTCGACACCATCTGAAATAGCCTCTTGAATGGCTTCAATATGGGCATGCAAGTACTCGATTCTGTACTCATCATGGATTTTGTCCTCATCCTCCACCTGATCGAATTCACCGAGCCCATTCTCGCTAATCAAAATCGGCAAATCATATCGATTGGTTATTCGGCGAAGCGCTACCCTTAGTCCTTGCGGGTCAATATTCCAATCCCAATTAGTTCGTTCCAGGTGGGGATTTGCCGCTGTTTTAAACAACCCTGGGATACCCGAATCCTCTGCTGTCCCTTTGATGCCGGTCGTATTCATTTCACCAGCACTCACCCCGTCTTCTAATGGGTTCATTTCAATTGTAGTCGTCTGGTAATAATTTAAGCCCATAAAGTCTGGCTTACCCTCTCTTAATAAGGCAAAGTCCCCTTCTTCTACTTCAGGAGCAAGGCCCTCTTCCTTTAAATAGTTCCATGCTGCCTTCGGATATTTCCCCCAAGTATATACATCCATCCACCAATGGTTGTTCAGCTCCTCTGCATTCTCAGCGGCCAATATATCCTCCGGCCTTGAGGAGGCTGGGTAGGCTGGTGAATAGGCAAAGCTTGGACCAATCTGACCATCTGGCACATATTGGCGAAACGCCTTGATTACGCTGGCATTGGCCAGGTTCGCATGATGATTCACCTGATAAAATAGTTTAGTATCTTTTACTCCTGGCGGGTGGGAGCCTTCATCATATCCATGGCTTGTGAAAATATTTTGCTCATTTAGGCTGACCCAATATTTCACACGGTCTCCAAAACGCTTAAAGCATTCCACACTATAATCCGTAAAGTCCCTAATGATCCTTCTCGATTCCCAGCCTCCATACTCATCCTGAAGCGCCTGAGGCAAATCCCAGTGATACAATGTCAAGATAGGTTCGATTCTATATTTAACTAACTCGTTGATTAGGTCATCATAAAAGGCGATACCTTTTTCGTTAATCTCGCCTCTTCCATTCGGGAAAATACGTGCCCATGATACAGAAAAACGGTATGCCTTCAATCCCATTTCTGCCATCAATCGGATATCTTCCTTATAGCGGTGATAATGGTCGACAGCTACATCTCCAGTCGTGCCTTTAAACGTCTTGCCCGGTATTCGTACAAATTGATCCCAATTTGTTTTCCCTTTCCCGTCTACATTCCATGCTCCTTCGACTTGATAGGCTGCAGAAGCAGCTCCCCATAAAAAATCGGCCGGAAACGGTTTTAATGCTTTATGTATCATCGTTTTGGGCTCCCTTCCCCTTCATACTTTCGCGTTTGCTCACAATTTCTCCAGTCAACCAGCAATTAAGTTCTTCTGCCGCTGCAAGTAATGATACAAAGCTCCGATCAAGTTAGAATCATTGCCAAACTGACATCTTTCAACTTTAACGGTTATGCCTTCTTGGTCGTATTTCATTCTTCCTAATAATTCATTAATCTGCTCAATGAAGCCCTCTCTGTGACTGATTGCACCGCCAATCAGAATTTTCTCCGGGTCAAAGATAAATTGCAGATTATAGATGCCTACAGCAAGTCGCATGAAAAATTTGTTAATCTCATCCTGTATTTCTGCATCTCCCTTTTCAGCAAGCTCAAAAATGACTTTTCCGCTAAGAACAGCCGGATTCACGCCTTTTCTTTTGGCCACCTGCTTGACCAAGCCGCCTACAGCTGCCAGCGAACTCCATGTTTCTCTTGCCTGCCCATCCAGATAGCCTTCCATCACCATATAGCCGAACTCTCCGGCAAAACCATTCTTGCCATGTCGAATCTTTTTGTCTAGAACTACTGCGCCCCCCACGCCTGTACCGAGGACGATACAAAGATAGTCATTCACATCCTTCGCGGCGCCAGTCCATCCTTCTGCAAGCCCAGCACAATTTGCGTCATTTTCCATTTCAACCGGCAGCCCTGTCCGTGCCTGAAGGATGTTTTTAATATTTGGTCCGTGAAGATATGGAAGTGCACTAATTCCCTCAATATTGCCGGCTTCCGTATTTACGGCACCTGGCATACTGAGAGCCAGCCCTTGAATTAGATGTGTTGTTCTATACTGCTGTACAACCAAGTCAATGGTATCTATTAATTCGCTCAGACTATTTTTAGGCGTCGGAAGGGAGGCTTTATCGATAAAACAACCCGTTTCATCCATAAGAGCATATTTAATGGCAGAGCCTCCAACATCAACTACCGTGTAGTAATTCACCACATAACCTCCACTCAACCCAGTTTTGTATAAAAGCTTCTTCTATCTAATGCATGATCTGTTTCTGATGAGCCATAAATAGCTTACCGGTAATGGATTTTCTTTTAATCTAGAAATCTGGCAAAGCGCTAACATGACTCTCTAATAATTAATTCGGAGTCAATAAAGACGGGTTGTAATTGTGAACGATCATTAATCAAATCATCAAGCATATACGCCGATAATTTTCCGAATTTCTCTTTGTCCTGTTTCACCGTCGTCAGTTTCGGAGAGCTGTAACGGCAGGCGGCGATATCATCACAGCCAATTAATCGGATATCCTGCGGGCAATTCAGGCCTGCTTCTTTGATTGCCTGTAAGGCACCCAGAGCCATCATATCCGATGTTGCAAATATAGCCTCAGGCAGCTCTTTTGATTGGAGGATTTTCTTCATCGCCATATAACCGCTTTCCTCATGAAAGTCACCATATTGAATCCAATCCTCGCAAACCTCCAAACCGAACTGGTTCATCGCTTCCAGGAAGCCTTGTTTGCGATAAGTCGAAACAGGGGAATCAAACTTGCCGGCAATGAAACCGACTTTTTTTATCGCATGAAGATAGAGATACTCCACCACTTTTTTAGACAGCCCGACATTATCAGTCATGATGTAGCTTGCCTTAGGCCCTTTTAACTCGATATCAATCCCGATGCAGGGCATTCCCTCCTTTGCCAGCTCATAGGTGGACTCCTCTACCTCTTCACCGGCAATGATTAAGCAGCCATCCACATTGAAATGGCGGCATCTTGCTAAATAGCTGCCATTATCAGTATTGAATTTCTCATTTGAAAACATTAGAATGTCATATCCAAGCAAACCCATATTCTTCTTAAAAGAAGAGATAATCTCATTAAAATAAGGGTGGGTCATATCTACATTAATTCTCCCTGCATAAATTAATCCAATTAGATTTGATTTCTTTGTAGCCAGGGACCTAGCAGAAAAACTAGGCTCAAAACCACATTGATGAATAATATCGAGCACTTTTTTCCTTGTTTTTTCACTTATTCCATCGTAATTATTGATGACCTTTGAAACGGTCCCTGGTGAAACATTTGCCATCTGCGCAATATCTTTAATGGTTAAATTCATGTTAATCCCTTCTATGACCGAGTGATAATCTTTATTTTACAGATCCTTCCGTAATACTTGAAATAAATAACTTATTGAAAAATAAGAATACCACCAAAAGCGGAACCGTTGCCCAAAATACACCTGACATGATCATCCCGAAATCTACATCTCTTGTATTGCTCAGTTGAGCTAACGCTACTTGGATTGTATAATTCTCCGGGTCTCTCAAAACAGTAAACTGCCATAGGAACTCTCCCCACACAGCAGTAAAAACGATGATGCCTAAAGTGGCGAACGCCGGTAAAATTATCGGCACGACAATACTGCGGTAAATCCTAAAATTCGAGCACCCATCTAATTTCGCTGCCTCCATAAGCTCATCAGGAACCGATTTACTGATGTATTGCCTCATGAGAAAAATGCCTAAAGGGTTCAAAAAGAACAGCACCATAACCCCTGGCAAGGTGTCCAGTAAACCTGCGTTTGAGATGAGAAAATATTGAGGAATTAACCCTAATTGCGGCGGAATAATCATCGTTAACAGAATAGCAATAAAGAGAACATTTTTTCCGCGGAAGGAGAATTTCGCAAAAGCATAGCCTGCCAAGGAACTAATGAATAACACCACAACTGTGACGATGATGCATATGACAAAGGAGTTCCACATCGAACCGAAGAAATCAATGGAGTTTAACACCTTATTAAAATTCTCAACCAGCATATTCCCCGGCGTTATGGTAGGCGGTATGGAGTTAAAGGCTGAGCTTGGCCTAGTCGCCATTACAAACATCCAATAGAAAGGAAACAATGAAAGGATGGATGCTATCGATAAAAAGATATATACGAGGAGTTTCCCAGCAGAAAATCTTCTTGTCCTTTTATTTTTTTTCACTGTTGCCCCCTCCTTTTTCTCCCCATACCAGATGTCAGGTATACGTTGATTGCCGCAAAAACAGTGATTAGTACCAATAAGATCATAGCCGTAGCAGATGCTGTACCAAAGGATTGTAATTTAAATGCATCACGATATAAGTACATCACGATTGTCATCGCCTCATCGCGTGTAAAGGCATCTGTACCTAAGAATACGGTTGGTTCGGAAAAAAGCTGCAGGGCCCCAACAGTTGAGGTAAAGACAGTCAATATAATAAATGGTTTTAACATTGGTACAGTAATATAGCGGAACTGTTGAAATTTACTGGCCCCGTCAATAGTTGAGGCTTCATAAAGATCATTTGGAATACTTTGAATTCCAGCAAGATAAATAATCGTGTTATAGCCTACCCATCGCCAGAAAACCATAATGGATATGGCAATCTTTGTTCCCCACTCTGAACTGCCCCAGCTAACCGGGTCAAGTCCCGCTAAGCTTAATACATAATTAGCCAAAGATGATTCATGATTGCTAAACAGCACGCTGAAAATCAAGGCAACCGCCACCATCGAGGTAATATATGGCATAAAGATTGTAACTCTAAAAAGGTTTCTGAATTTAAGAAAGGCCATATTCAGCAAGTAGGCAAATATAATTCCAAATACAATTTGCGGGGCAGTCCCCATGATTCCCATGACTATTGTGTTGTAAACTGACTTCCAAAAAAGAGGGTCCGCTAAGACAATTCTGAAATTATCCAATCCGGCAAAAACCATCGGACTGAGACCATTCCACTTCTGGAAGGCTAAATAAATACTGAAAACAGCTGGATACAACCCAATAATCGCGAAGATAATGAAGAAGGGAGCGATATATAGATAGGCAGAATACATATCTTTTTTCGCCTCAGACCTAAAAGGCTTCTTTTTCACTTTGGGCTTATTGGTAATAGCATTCGCTTTCACTGATTCCATTTTCACACCTCTTTTCCATCAAAGGCGGGAGCAGCATCTTATTGCCAAACTCCCCGCCTTATTCCGGTGAATAGTTGAGTTATCGGTCTAATAAGCCCTTGGAGCGTTTAACAGCCTCTTTCCATTCCTTTTCAGGATCCGTTCCTTTTGTTTGGACATTTTCTAAAGCATTCGTTACCTCAGAATAAATTGGGAAGTATTTTTCGCCTTTATATACAGCGCCATTAATATCTTGTGCAGCTTCTGCAAATACCGGCGCCGTTGATTGTCCGCCAAAGAATTCATCTTTGTTTGTCTTAAATTCTTCCATTTCATAGACAGAATGGGCAGAAGGGAAAAGTCCCTTATCTTGGAACGATTTCAGCTGGTTTTCTGGTGAAACGAGCCACTCTGTGAATTTATAGGCTTCCTCTGCATTTTCTGTTTCGCTTGGGATAGAAATGAATGAGCCTCCCCAGTTTGCCGCAAATTCAGTTGGCAGTGTCGCCACTCTCCATTTACCAGATGACTCCTGTGCATTGCCTTCCATCCAGCCCTTTAACCAGCCAGCCCCTAACTCAGCAGCAAATTCCCCTTTATTAACGGCATTTGCCCATTCAGCTGACCACATTTCATATTTACCGACAATGCCCATCTCATTCAATTTCACCGCATAATCATAGGCATCTTTAACAGCGTTTCCTTCCTCCTCTATCAACAATTCGCCCTCTGGGCTCAGGAATGTTGTTTCGGCACCGTCCAAGTAGGCTCTGAAAGCCATATCAATACTGTCAATAAAAGGCTTTCCTGTTTTTTCTTTCACTTTAAGGCCTGCTTCTTCAAAGGCGGCTGGCGAATCAATCAATGCCGCCACTTCTTCCGGATCAGTCGGTAAACCGGCCTCCTCAAATAAATCGACTCGGTAGTATAACGCTTTAGGACCAATATCCGTTGGCAGGCCAATCAAGAAGTCTCCGCTTTCGTTCTCACCTGTATTCCACTTCCAATCCAGGTATTGATCCTTAATGTCCTTTGCACCAAGATCATACAGGTTCTCAAAACGGTCCTGTGCAGCTTTGAAGCGGTCAAGCTGGTCAATTTCCAGCATCGTGATATCCGGCGCGCCATTTCCAGCAGACAAGGCGGTGAATAATGCATCATGGTGCTCAGCTGTTTCAGCAGATCTTACCTTGATCTTTACACCAGGATTTTCCTTTTCATATTCCTTCGCTAAATCCTCATAATTAGTTGCACCAAATGTCCAGAAATCAAGGGTAACATTCCCATCACTCTTACCTGAAGCCTCTTCATTATCCTTACATGCTGTTAATGACAAAGCGAGAACAGCCGATAGGCCGATTACAGCTAATTTTTTCAAGCTTTTCAATTGTGGTCCCCCCTATTATTGTTCGATTAAACGTGCATCAATTGGAATCTGCGTACAATAAGCATTTTGAACATTTCTTATACGTCCCTACCCCCTCGCCTTGCTAATCTTGAAAAATATAATAATGGCACCACTTTGACGAAACCGGTTTCCATTTATGCTTGAATATATGTATGTGTCTGCGACCGAAACCGCTTTCATATGTGATTATATATGGAATTATTTTAAATAACAACCATTTATTAGAATTTTTAGAAAATATTATAGAAACCGGTTTCTAAATCCAACTTTGATTCCCATTCTTGCATGACAAAAAATGCTTAATAGATAGAATGACTATAACGACAGGACAGCTAGAAAAGTACCGAGATAATCATAGTTGATAATTGTCCGTTCATAGCAGCCCTCTTCCCTGTAGCAAAAACACCATTTACAGCGTGCTACATATAGTGAATGAATGAAACAAACGCCTAGGGGGAATTTCAATGATACTATACGTAGTTCGTTCGGGTGATACACTTCGGCAAATAGCAAACCGATATGGTGTCAATATGAATTCGATTGTGCAAATAAACAGGCTGCCAAACCCTAATCAATTATTGGTTGGCCAGTCTCTCGTTATTCCTAAGCCTGGTTCTTATCATTCTGTTAAAAGCGGGGAAACTCTAGCATCTATCGCACAACAATACGGGGTTCCAGTTCAAACGATTATACAAACTAACCAGCTAACAAACCCAAATGCGCTTAATGTAGGTACTCAGCTATTCATTCCGCCAATCACACATATCGTCCAGCCTGGGGAAACCTTAAGACAAATTGCCAGCCGGTATGGAACTACAGTTCAAGCCATCATGAGAGAAAACAATATTGATAACCCGAACATCATTTATTCAGGGCTGAGATTAGCTATTCCCAGACCAAAGCCTGTCATTGAGGTAAATGCCTATACGTACCAACCCAGTGAGGATGCCGTCACTACCCTCAATCAAATTGGTGATTTATTAACGTATTTCAGCCCATTTGCTTACAAGATTAAGGAGGATGGAACATTACAGTCAATGAATGATCAAGCAATGATCAAGGCTGCACTTGCGAATAATATATTGCCGATGATGTCGCTTACCAACTTCACATCAACCCAAGCAGGATCCAACTTAGCGAATACAATCTTGGCTAATTCAGAATTGAGGGAAAAGGTCATTAGCAATGCCCTTCAAGTAATGGATGAAAAGGGTTATAGAGCACTGAATATCGATTTTGAAAATGTGCTGCCAGCTGACCGCGAAAACTATAATCGATTTCTTCAATCGGCCGTTGACCGTCTCCATCCAAAAGGATACTTGGTATCATCGGCTCTTGCACCAAAAGCGAGCGCAACCCAGGCTGGAGTATTGTATGAAGCACATGATTATGAGGCACATGGCCGAATTGCCGATTTCGTCGTGCTGATGACATACGAATGGGGTTATCGGCTTGGCCCGCCGCAGGCAATCTCCCCTATTAACCAAATGAGGCGGGTAGTAGAATACGCTCTATCAGTCATGCCATCGGAAAAAATATTCCTGGGTTTCCAAATCTACGCCAGGGATTGGCTTGTCCCTCATGTCAAGGGCCAGGAAGCTGAGACATTCAGTCCGCAAGAAGCAATCAGGCGTGCGGTCAAATATAAAGCTACTATTCAGTATGATACAACCGCACAATCACCATTTTTCCGTTATACAGATGAACAAGGACGGGAACATGAAGTATGGTTTGAGGATGCGCGAAGTGCTCTAGCTAAGTTCGATATGGTTAAACAATATAAGCTTCGCGGCGTCAGTTACTGGGCATTAGGTTTTCCTTATCCGCAAAACTGGGCATTATTAAATGATAATTTTAGAATTAAGAAATTGCTGTAGTAATCCGCAATCGATTTGATTAAACTAAAAAAAATGCCGGATAAAATACCGGCATCTTCTTTATGGGTAAGGCTCCCTTTCTAAATAAGGGTTTTTCTTTTTGAAGTTAACTCTAAGGTAAGATTACCAACATATTGGAACAGTCTCTTTTATAGAGTGACGGCCTGGAAGCAGCAATCTCAAACCCCTACCTACTTATGATACGGTTCCCCCCGATTAATCCGGAATGCACGGTATACCTGCTCCACCAGAATCAGTCTCATCAGCTGATGTGGGAATGTCATCCTTGAGAAGGATAGCGTATCATTAGCCCGCTTCATTACATCTTTGCTTAGGCCGAGTGATCCGCCGATGACAAAGGCGATTTTACTTTTTCCATATGTAGCGAGCTTGTCGAGCGTCTCAGCCAATTCTTCGGATGATTTCATTTTCCCCTCGATAGCGAGGGCGATTACATGAGCATCATCTGGTATTTTGGACAGAATCCGCTCCCCTTCTTTTCCCTTCACCTGAAGCATTTCTTGTTCGCTCAAGGTTTCAGGTGCTTTTTCATCGGGTATTTCAATAATATCGATTTTTGCATAGGCCGATAGTCTTTTTGAATATTCTTCTATTCCTTGTTTTAAGTATTTTTCCTTCAATTTACCTACTGTTACTATTGAGATATTCACAGTTCATCCTCACTTTACAAACAACTTATCCACAGTAGTTATCCACATATACACAGTTACTGTCCACATATTGTGTCCGAATGTTCGTTCGCCACAATATATACAGCTGGTTTTCCACAGTATTCACATGTAAAACCACTTGAATTGTTAGTAACTTCTTCATTTTCTTTATTAGAAAGGCTGTTAATAAAAGGTGGTACTTCTGTCTCATCTACAATATTATCGAGTCCTACCTCCACATGCTCCGCGCAGCAGTATATCTTCATCTTTTTCACTCCATTCTTGTTCATACGGAAAGCAGGGCACCGTTCACTGGTCCCTGCCATCCGTTGCCTTTATTGTAAGTCAGCTTCAGCCAACGTCATTTCTACTGTTTGTGCCTTACCGTTACGATAAAATTTCACTTTCATCGTATCACCAATTTTCTTCTCCGCATATAAATGCCTCCGTAATGTTGGCACATCCGGGATTGCCTTACCATCAAGTTCAACGATAACATCATATTCCCTCAGGCCGGCCTGTTCTGCTGGAGAACCAGGCTCTACTCCTGCGATTACGACTCCTTCTTTCACCTTTGCTGGAAGATTTAGTGTCTCGTCTTGCTGATAGCTAGTCACTTCATTCAATGACCGCAATGAGGTGCCCATATAAGCGCGTTTGACTTTGCCATGTGCTTCAAGGTCCTGAATGATGGGAATCGCATAGTTAATGGGGATTGACAAACCGATACCCTCAACAGATGACTCAGCAATCTTCATCGAGTTAATGCCAATGACTTGACCGCTGATATTTACAAGTGCTCCTCCGCTGTTGCCTGGATTGATAGCGGCATCTGTTTGGATAACCTCCGCATTCCAATCCTCGATTCCATCAGAATTAACGTCAATCGGGATTGTCCTGTTCAAACCAGAAATGATTCCTTGAGTCACCGATCCAGAGAAATTCAATCCAAGCGGATTCCCAATAGCTATGACTGGTTCACCAGATTTAAGTTTATCAGAATTCCCAAACTCCGCAACGGTATCGACTCCTTTATCATCAATCTGGATGACCGCCAAGTCCGTCCAGACATCGCTTCCCAAAAGCTTAGCCTTTGTCTTAGTTCCGTCTGTCAGGGTAACCTCTAATGTACTCGCTCCCTCGACGACATGGTTATTCGTCACAATAAAGGCCTTTCCCTTTTCTTTCTTATAAATGACACCAGAACCCGTTCCCGCTTCCGTTTCTTCGTTAAAGAAATTGGATCCTTGCATATTCGTGATGCCAATAACGGCATCAGCTGTTTTTTCGACCGCCTTTGTTACATCTGTTGTCACATCCAACGAGACATTCCGAGTTAAATTGGACGTCTCGTTATGCTGGTTCGTTATTGGATTCTGTCCATTTCCTCCAGTAAAGTTTCCAGTCAGCAAAAGTACAATCAAGGCGCCTATAATGGAGCCAATAAGACCGGATATGAAATAACCGCTCTTGCTCTGACTTTTACGCCGCCTGAACTGATTATCATCTTCATCATAATAGCCCATCCACATACATTCCTTTCAGCTCAAAACTTAATTTACCTTCTATTATTTGTTCTTTTTCATAATATAAACCGTAAATTCTTCTAGGAAATCTTTCGCTTATTCTTTTCCCTACTGAGTCAAAAAGTATGTTTAGGCAAAAAAATAACAGAGAAAAATCTCTGTTATACTTCTATTAATTCGGTTGGCTCATTTGGGTCGGTATCATACAAACTGAATTGCTCACCGACACGAATGCCCTTTGTCTCTAATGTTTGCGCAACGGACATTTGCGCCAGATCTTTCATATTATTGTCCTTGCTTAAATGCGCTAAATAAAAACGCTTCGTACGATCGCCAGCTACTTCACTCATGGCAATGGCTGCATCTTCATTGCAGACATGTCCCACATCGCTCAAAATACGGCGTTTGACGCTCCATGGATAGCGTCCCATTCGGAGCATACCTACATCATGATTGCTTTCGAATATATACATATCCGCATTTTGGATGATTCCTTTCATGCGGTCACTTACATAACCAGTATCCGTAATCGTCACGAGCTTCTTATCACCATGATGGAACACATAAAACATCGGCTCTGCCGCATCATGTGAAACGCCGAATGATTCTACATCCATAGCGCCGAATGTCTTTACTGTCTCCATCCCGAACTCAAACTTTTGCTCTGTCGGAATCTCCCCAATCAAGCCATCCATTGCCCTCCATGTATTAGCATTGGCATAGATGGGCAAGTTATATTTTCGCGCCAGGATGCCAAGTCCCTTAATGTGATCGCTATGCTCATGTGTTACGAATATACCTGAAAGATCCTCAGGTTTCTTTTTGATCTTCCCTAATAGCTCTACCATTTTCTTTCCGCTCAAGCCGGCATCGACGAGAAAGGAGTTTTCTCCGCATTCCACATAAAGAGAATTTCCCGTACTTCCGCTGGCGAGAACGCTGAATTGCATAGACATATTCCTCACTCCGTTAAATTCTCTTCTTCTGTATTTAGTACTTCACTGCCTGTTCCTTCAACGAAATAATCCTCCTGGCCATCTACCTTGAAATGCCAGGTGGGCACAAGTACCAGGATTTCAGACTCTGTCACTTCTACGAGAGTATAATACCCAAGCTCTGGATTAGTTACCTTACTGCCTACGGATAAATAACCGTTTGTCAACAAGCTTCCTAACGCCTCCACAGCTGGTTTGATTGCCTGATTTTCATTAAATTCTTCTATATTATCGAGCATTGTTTGCTCATACCCAACCACTTCATTCTTCTCGTTCAATTGAAATACAATTTGCGCATCTTGGTTATTAAAAAGCACACGCTCATTATAAACTTGGCTATAAATAATGGTTTGGTCTTCCTTGCTCCAGAACTTATAAGAGGTGCCTTCGGTAATCTCCTTCTTCATGAACGTTTCAAGGTCAAAATATTTACCTTCTCCCGTTCCAATTGGTATCGGTGTTTCAAGAGTAGAGACAATCGTATTTTCATTACCTAGAACCGCATTTTGATTCTTAAGTGTACTAATATCTTTTTCCGTGAACACCTTAGCCTTTGCGCTGATGGTTTTCTCCGTTACTGATCCGCCTGGCATGGAGGAGTATTCAATCCCGGCATCCTCGAGCTTTTCCTCAACAGTCGATTCTTTGTTAACTTCAAGCTTTGTCGCCTTAAAACCAATGAATTGATAAAGAAGGAAGATATCTAACACGAGGAAGACAACAATGAATAGACTTTTTGTTTTATTCCAATCCATCCATGATGCCTCCCTTATCCATTATCTTTATCCAGGAATTGTCATACAGAAAGTACCAATTTGGCTTTAAGGTAACAATGTCGGTTCCTGTTTTATCATCAACTAGCATCTCAAACCCAATCGTCATATCAGCCAGCTTGTCAGGATTATATTGTTTATTTAGGCTTTCCTGAAAAGCGATAAGAGCATCTTCCGCTCTTGGTAAGATGGCGTCACTTTTTGTCAGTGCCTTGTCCCCAAGATACATATATGGACGCTCGTACATTCTCACATTTTCGGTTCCCCACTCAACATCGAATTCGGAATTGCCTATGTCACTAAAGACTGGCAGGCCTGAAATATATAGACGGTAGATAATTTCCCTTTCTTCCTCATCCATATCCGCAAAGCGGTATCGCCTATCCCATCCCGAGTGGCTGTTTATATAATCAATATTCCTCTGCAGGATATGTTTGTCGGTGTTCTTTTCTTCCTTTGCGCCTACAGCCAGGTTCTTATATTCAATCATCCCTGTTTTAGAGTTCACCTTCATAAGGCTCACCCCATCTGTATATATATCTCCTTCCTGCTTTACAATTTCCGGGCTCGAGAATAAAGCCTTCATAAAGCTTGCTGAAGATACAAATTTGGTCAAATAGCTATATCCAGTCACTCTTTGTTCATTAGCCGGCACGATAACAGATCGATTATCCGTTATAGCCACTTTCTGATATTTCTCATATAGCTCTGTATTAGCAAAGGTTGTACCAAACTGCTCCAAATCTTCTTTTTCGAGCGCGGCCGCTAAGACTGCTTTCTTATCTTCAGAGATGAAATAAACTGAATGACCTACATCCTCACGTTCCTCCGTGAACACAACAATTCGGTCAAAGTAGACATCTGGTACAATACTATCTTCGATTTTCAAAAACTTTTTATAGAAGGATAATGGCACTGAATCATTGAATACAACCTCAATTGCTCCATCCCTCTCCACTAATTCCTTTATGTCATTTACATCCCCATAGCTTTCAGATCGATTTTGAAGGTTAAAGAGCGTAACATTCTTAACCATATCCATCATTTCAGATACCATTTCCTCTGAATAAGTGCCATAATAGGAACTTTCATCATAGTACAGCATCTTAATTGGCTGGACAACCTCATCAGGCTCCATATTGCCATTGCTCATAATTTTCGTCTGGACATGTTGGATATCAATTTCATAGCTTGGCTGATAAAACCAATATGACCATGTGAGCAGCCCGCTGATTACGATCAGGGAGAATAACAAGATATTTTTTAATCCTTCCCAGCTCATTCCCAATCATCCTCTTGTAAAGGTTCATATGGCAGTGTAAAGAACACGGTTGTCCCTTTGCCTTCCTCACTTGATGCCCATATTTGCCCTTTATGTGCTTCAATCATTTCTTTTGCAATAGCCAGTCCTAGGCCAGTCCCTCCCAACTTGCGGGAGCGCGCCTTATCGACTCGATAGAACCGCTCAAAAATCCTTGAGACATTTTCCTTTGGAATCCCCATTCCCTCATCGCGGATGCTTACTTCAATATTCGGTCCAATGACCTGCAATTTGAAAGTAACCTGTCCCCCCTCTGGGGAATATTTCAAAGCGTTGGAAATAATATTATCAAGCACCTGTGTTATTTTATCCTCATCAATTTCCACACCTATTGACTCCTCCGGAATGAGACGCTTAAAGGTCACATTTCTTGATTTAGTCATCTCAAAACGGTCAATTACACGGTGGAAATAGCGTCCGAAGTCTACCCAGGTTGTCGATAATTGATAATCTGTGCTATCAAGCTTAGATAGTTGAAGAAGAGCATTTACCAGCCGAATCATTCGCTCCGTTTCGGTCTGAGCCGTGTTTAAGAATCTCGGGGCAAGCTCCGCATCATCCATCGCTCCATCTGCCAACGCTTCGAGATAACTTCGCATCGTTGTTAAAGGTGTCCGCAGCTCATGAGATACATTGGCTACGAACTCTCTTCGTTCCTCATCGATTTTTTCTTGTTCTGTGATATCATGCAGAACGACAATCAATCCATTCACAAAGCCTGTTTCGCGCTGAATGATGGAGAAATTCGCCCTCAAATATAATAGTTTCTTATCGGAGCTATGGTCTAAAATCATTGAATCCTTTTCATTTAAAAGCTGACTAAAGGTATACGTATCATCTATTCCTAATACCTCCGTTATCGGCTTGGATAGTGATGTTTCACGTGAAACCTTCAGCATGGATACCGCTGTATCATTAATAAGAATGACACGTCCGCGTCTGTCAGTCGTCAACACACCATCAGTCATATTCGTTAAAACAGATGAGAGCTTGCGTTTTTCTGCCTCTGTTGTTGCTTGAGCATCCTGCAATTTCTTTGTCAAATTATTGAAGGACACAGCGAGCTGTCCAATCTCATCATCGCTGTATACTTTAACCTTACGCGTATAGTTTCCTCTCGACATAGCCATCGCCTGCCTTCTCATATCAGAGATAGGCCGCGTAATGGTTTGGGCAAGTAAAATCCCTAATACAGCTGTCACAAGCAGGGAAATAATTGTGGCCCGAGCCATAATCGTATTGATTTGCTCGAGTTCCTTATACACATTCTCGATTTTTGTAATCAAATACAGATTACCGATGACGACACCATCCTCCGTCATGAGCGGCTCTGACCATAGGAGAATTCGCTCCGCATTACTTGCATCAATGCGAATGTCCTTCTGGGCTGCACCTTGGTTAAAGGCTGTCCTGACCATTTGATCGGTAAATCTGGTTCCCACTATTTCCTGATTTTCCGCTGAAGACCCAATTACCTTATAGTCCTGGTCTATCACTCGTATCTCTGAGATATCCTCAGAATCATAATCCCCGATAGTCGTTTCAATATCCTCCATCAAGGTCGGATCACCTGCTTTGCGCGGTTCGATAATCTCCTTTTCAAGGCTATATTTTAAGATGTTGACCCTCTCCTGAATCGAGCTTTTAAAACTATCTAAAAGCTGCTCCTCTAAGCGCTGGGCAAAATATACACCGATAATCTGCATTGCCACGAAAATCAACAACAAATAAATTAATACGAATTTAAAATAAATCGAATTAAAAAAACCGACTTTTTTCATAAGAATTACTCCTGTTCAGGGTGACGGAGGTAATATCCAACTCCTCTTCTTGTAACAATCCAAGCCGGATGACTAGGATTATCCTCTATTTTCTCTCTTAGACGTCTAACCGTTACATCAACTGTCCGTACATCTCCATAGTAGTCATAGCCCCATACTGTTTGCAGGAGATGTTCCCTTGTCATGACTTGTCCTATATGCTTCGCTAAATAGAAAAGCAGCTCAAATTCACGATGAGTCAGTTCAATGGTCTCACCTCTTTTAGATACCATATATGAATCTGGGTGAATAACCAAATTCCCCACCGTGATTTCATTTGTTTCTTCCTGTTCATCCTGCTGGTTAGCAACTTGCTTTTGTCTGCGCAGGTTTGCTTTGACGCGCGCAATCAATTCACGTGTACTGAATGGCTTTGTCACATAATCATCTGCTCCAAGCTCAAGACCAAGAACTTTATCAATTTCAGAATCCTTTGCTGTCAGCATGATGATTGGCATATCATATTTCTTTCTGACCTCCCTGCACACTTCCATTCCATCCTGCTGCGGGAGCATTATATCAAGTAAAATCAAATCCGGCTTTATTTCCTCAACAAGCTTGATCGCTTCATTGCCGTCATAGGCGCAGAAAACGTCAAACCCTTCCTTTTTTAAATTAAACTGGAGTATGTCAGCAATTGGCTTCTCATCATCAACAACTAATATTTTCTTATCCATTACAGCGACTCCTTTATCTATCATTCATATCTATACAAAAGCAGGGCAAACTTGTCCCATTTTTTATAAACTCTTTCAAACTTACTTTATCATTTCTCTTTGTCTAGGTCATCTTTTTAAGAAAAAATCCAGTTATCTACAACAAAAAGCGATAAATCCCAATTAATATTTTCACATTAATCGCATCGAAAGAAAGAAGGCATTCAGAATATAGTTATTCTGAATGCCTTCTTTCATAAGTCAGCTATTAAATTCCGTAAGGATTTCTCAATACATTTGTTTGATTTCGATCTGGTCCAACTGAGAAGATGGACAGTGGAATACCAGTCAGCTGGGAAACACGCTCAAGGTATGCTCTCGCATTCTTCGGAAGGTCTGATAGTGTCTTTGCACCGGTAATGTCCTCAGTCCAGCCTGGAAGCTCCTCATAGACTGGTTCACATTCAGCCAGCACCTTCAGGCTCGCCGGAAACTCCTCCATAATTTCTCCTTTGTAGCGATAAGCTACACAGATCTTCAATGTCTCAATGCCTGTTAAGACATCAATAGAGTTAAGAGATAGGTCAGTCATACCGCTTACACGGCGTGCATGCCTTACGACAACGCTATCGAACCAGCCTACACGGCGCGGGCGGCCTGTTGTCGTACCATATTCTCTTCCCACTTCCCTGATTTGATCGCCAATTTCATTATGGAGCTCAGTCGGGAATGGGCCGTCTCCCACACGAGTTGTGTATGCCTTGCACACACCCACCACATGATTGATCTTAGATGGGCCGACTCCAGCCCCAATGGTCACTCCCCCTGCTACAGGATTTGAGGATGTCACAAATGGGTAAGTCCCTTGGTCAATATCTAGCATAACACCCTGAGCTCCTTCAAAAAGAACACGGCGTCCTTCATCAAGAGCGTCATTTAAGACAACAGATGTATCACATACATACTTTTTGATTTGCTGTCCATATTCATAATATTCTTCAAAGAAATCATCTAAGGTGAAGCCCTCTGTCTCGTAAAACTTCTCGAGCATCCGGTTCTTCTCCTCTAGATTTCTTGTTAACTTTTCTTCAAAAACTTCACGATCCAAAAGGTCGGCAATTCTAATGCCTATACGGGCAGCTTTATCCATATAAGCTGGTCCGATGCCTTTTTTCGTTGTACCAATCTTATTGGCTCCCTTGCGCTCTTCCTCTACCTCATCAAGCTTCAAATGATAAGGAAGGATGACATGCGCCCGATTCGAGATACGAAGATTATCAGTTGAAACGCCGCGTTCATGCAAATAAGCAAGCTCTGCGATCAGGGCCTTTGGATCAACGACCATCCCATTCCCGATTACAGATATCTTATCTTTATAGAAAATCCCAGATGGAATTAAATGGAGCTTGTAAGTTTCACCATTAAATTTAATTGTATGTCCTGCGTTATTTCCGCCTTGATATCGCGCTATTACTTCTGCATTTTCAGAAAGAAAATCGGTGATTTTCCCTTTACCTTCGTCTCCCCACTGCGTACCAACTACAACTACTGAAGACATTCTGACACCTCCAAAATTTTGAGCAATCAGCATATATGCTTTTTTGCCTAACAAACATTCTTAGTGTATCAATTCCAATTACGTTTTTCAATAAAAATACGAACATTTTTATGCAATCATCAAAGTACGTTCGTTATTAAGGGATAATAAAAAATCCGTCTATGATGACGGATTTTTATTATGCACCTGTCGGGAAGGCATCATTCTCAAACCTTCGTTCCAGGTTAACGAATTTATTATATTCTTTTACGAAGGCTAGCTGTACAGTACCGACAGGGCCATTCCTTTGTTTCGCAATAATGATTTCTATCACGTTTTGGTTCTCTGTCTCCTTATCATAGTAGTCTTCCCTGTACAGGAAGGCTACTATATCCGCATCCTGCTCGATACTCCCGGATTCACGGATATCAGACATCATTGGACGTTTGTCTTGACGTTGCTCTACTCCACGAGAGAGCTGAGAAAGAGCAATAACTGGAACCTCAAGCTCACGGGCAAGAGCCTTTAAAGACCTGGAGATTTCTGAAACCTCCTGCTGTCTGTTCTCTCCCGAACGACCATTACCCTGAATGAGCTGCAAATAGTCAATCAAGATCATTCCAAGGCCATGCTCCTGCTTTAGACGGCGGCATTTTGAGCGAATCTCACTAATGCGTACTCCTGGGGTATCATCAATGAAGATTCCTGAATTCGACAAACTTCCCATCGCAAGGGTAAGCTTGCGCCAGTCCTCATCAGTCAAGGAACCTGTTCGCAGGTTCTGTGCGTTAATATTTCCCTCAGCGCATAGCATACGCATGACGAGTTGTTCAGCGCCCATCTCTAGGGAGAAAATAGCAACATTTTCATCGGTTTTAGTCGCGACGTTTTGGGCAATATTTAAGGCAAAGGCTGTCTTACCAACAGAAGGACGAGCAGCAACGATAATCAAGTCATTGCGCTGGAACCCTGCTGTCATCTTATCCAAATCATTAAATCCAGTTGGGATACCAGTAATATCTCCAACACGGTTATGCAAAAGCTCAATATTGTCATATGTCCGCACTAGGACATCTTTAATATTATGGAAGGCGCCAGCATTCTTGCGGGAGGCCACTTCCATGATGCTCTTTTCCGCTTCGCCAAGCAGGCTTTCTACCTCATCCTCGCGTGAATATCCATCTTGAACAATGCCTGTTGCCGTATTAATCAATCGGCGCAGTACCGATTTTTCTTCTACGATACGAGCGTAATATTCAATATTTGCCGCAGTAGGCACTGAAGAGGCCAGTTCTGTTAAATAGGACACGCCGCCTACTTCTTCCAGCTGCTTTGTTGCGCTAAGCTCTTCTGTTACCGTCACTAAGTCAACCGCTTTACCAGTATCATTCAATTTAAGCATGACAAGGAATATTTTCTGGTGCGCGCTTCGATAAAAGTCCTCCGGAAGAAGAATCTCCGAAGCTAGAATAAGTGAGGAAGGCACAAGAAAGATTGCTCCTAATACAGCCTGTTCGGCTTCCACGTTTTGTGGTGGTACCAAATCAGTAAAGAGCTCATTCATTCGGCAAACCCCCTTTATATAATAAGGCCCATTTGGCAAGGACACTTGCCTGGGCTGTTCTCTTTATCATTCATACTGTTTGTTCTTCTATTGTATATGGAATTGCAGAGAATAGGTATAGGTAATTATTTATTAATTTATCCACTAAAATCTATCATACTAAAAAAAGCGATAATATCAGCTATCAAGCCTATCATCACTTTTTTCTAAAATTATTTCCCGGAAAATGTCGTTTATTGTTCCTTGACGTGAACATTTAAAGTAGCCGTTACTTCATGATGAAGCTTAACTGGGACTTTTGTGTAGCCTAGTGATTTAATTGGATTTTCAAGATCGATTTTTCGCTTATCCAGCTTCACCTTATGCTGCTTTTGCATGGCATCGGCGATTTGCTTGCTTGTGATGGATCCGAAAATACGGCCGCCATCTCCAGACTTTGCTTGGAGCTCAACTGTCAGCTTTTCCAAGCTTTCTTTTAGCTTTTTAGCATTTTCTAGCTCTTCCTGTGCAAGCTGAGCCTCTTTATTCTTTTGGTTCTCTAATGCTTTCATATTGCCGCCTGTCGCTTCCACGGCAAGGCCCTGCTTTAATAGAAAGTTATGCGCATATCCGTCAGCTACATTTTTAATTTCACCTTTTTTCCCTTTACCCTTTACATCTTTCAAGAAAATAACTCTCATGAAATGGTACCTCCTTCTAATTGCTCATCTAACGCTTTTTTCAGCATTTGTTCTGCCTTCTGCATAGATATGTTCTCTAGCTGGGTTGCTGCATTTGTCAAATGCCCTCCGCCTCCAAGCTGTTCCATAATTACTTGAACATTAATCTCGCCAAGCGATCTTGCACTAATGCCAATCTCGTTTTCAGCCTTCTTCGCTAGCACGAAGGCAGCAGAGACCCCCTCCATTGACAGTAGTGTATCAGCCGCCTGGGCAATCATTACTTGATCGGCATACCCGGATATTTCCCCATTCGCTATCGCCACACCATCACAGTAAAAATACACATTGCTAAGCAGCTTGGCCCGCTGCAAATATGAATCCACATTCTCCTTTAATAGCCTTTGGACCATTACTGTATCCGCTCCATGGCCTCTTAGGAACGATGCCGCATCAAAGGTCCGTGAGCCGGTCCGGAACGTAAAATATTTCGTATCAACTATAATTCCTGCTAAGAGAGCTGTTGATTCCAGCATATCGAGCTTCACCCGGCTCGGCTGGTACTCAATCAGCTCTGTCACAAGCTCAGCTGTTGAAGATGCATACGGCTCCATATAAACGAGAAGAGAATTATCGATGAATTCCTCCCCGCGCCGATGATGGTCAATGACGACAATCTTCTCTGTACGGGATATAATTCTGTCATCAATAACAAGGCTTGGCTTATGCGTATCCACTACGACAAGGAGCGTCTTTTCAGTTATGAGCTCAACGCCATTTTCAGGGGAAATGAACATTCCGTCAAGCTCTGGCTTCTGTTTAATCTCACAGAGCAATCTCTTGACGCTTGAATCAAGCTCATCACGATCCAGAATAATGTAACCATCCCGGTCATTCATCTGAGCAATCTTCAATACGCCAAGGGATGAACCAATCGCATCCATATCTGGGAACTTATGTCCCATAATAATGACTTTATCACTGTCAATAATCAAATCACGCAGCGCATGCGAGATAACCCTCGCCCTTACTCGTGTCCGCTTCTCCATTGGATTCGTCTTGCCACCATAGAACTTAACCTTCCCATTTGGAAGCTTGATGGCCGCCTGGTCACCGCCCCTACCTAACGCAAGATCAAGACTTGACTGGGCAACGGCTCCAAGGTCAGGCAAGGCTGGAACTCCGCTGCCTATACCAATACTAAGTGTAAGCGGAACATTTTGTTTGGCCGTTGTTTCCCTTACATCATCGAGAATGGAGAACTTTGTGTTTTCCAGCTCAGTAAGAATGTTTTCGTTCATTACCGCAATGAATCGATCTGAAGATATTCGCTTCAAAAACACTCCGTATTCCTTTGCCCAGTTGTTCAGCAAAGATGTGACAAAACTGTTTAAGCCACTTTTACGCTGGTCATCCATCCCTTGTGTCACATCATCATAATTATCTAAGAAAATAATGCCAATGACAGTCTGTTCATCTTCATAAAGCTTCTCTATCTCAGTCTGTTCTGTCACATCAAAGAAATAAAGAAGTCTTTCATCCGGTTTATGAACAACACGATATTTACTGTCATGAATTGTCAGTGTCATTTCTCCTTCTTGCTTCCGAAGAAAAGGAAGCAAAGATTCTGCTACCTCTTCTATATTTTTGCCAACCAAGCTATCCTCTTGAAGACATTTAGTCATGAAGGGATTTGACCACTCAATAACAAAGTCATCATTAAACAATAGAATACCGATTGGCATTTCTAAAAGAGCTTCCTCTCCGACTCTCTTCAACCGGTAAGAAAGAGTAGAGATGTAGACCTCTGTTTCCTTCCGAACTGCATTCACAATCAACAAGCCCAGAAAGACAAAGGCAATAAAGAACAAAGAAGCCAATAATGCATAAATCCAATTATAATAAGCAAGTACGCCAATTATGAGCACGCCTACGCTTAATAAAGCGTATACAGGATAACGGAATGCTTGCTTTCTTAAATAAGGCGGCATAGTTTCAGCTCCTAATTAAAGTGGGGTCATTTATGTAATACATCTATTATACTTGATAGTGCAGCACCATGACCAACATGGTAATAATTCTCATGTTGATAATCAACCACTACTTATCATTTTAGTATAAATAGAACGAAATAACAGTAATAAGGTACCTATTATGAAATATAGGATTCCTGTTTATTCTCTCCTGATTTCCCTTTTATAAAGCCGGAATTTCTTTTTTCATCGCTTACTTTGAGTCTTATGATTATTTTATATCCATATTCCCAGGAAGATGCCTACCTGCTTTTCTTTTCGCCATAACCTCTATAACTCAGCTTCATCATAAGAAGCCTCCTAAAAGTAAATTGCGGTATCATCGTTGGAATATGCAAACATTTCCTCCACTAAGAAATACACAATTCGAATAGTGTTTTAGATATAAGGCTCATCCTATTCAAAGATAAATAAAAAACACAGCAGGCTATAACCCGCTGTGTTTTTATCGTTCTTACTTATCTTCTGCAACGAATGGAAGAAGAGCCATAGTACGAGCACGTTTAATTGCGATAGTCAATTTACGTTGGTACTTAGCGCTAGTTCCAGTTACACGACGTGGAAGAATTTTTCCGCGTTCAGAGATAAACTTTTTAAGAAGATCTACGTCTTTATAATCGATGTGCGTAATGCCGTTTGATGTGAAGTAACAAACTTTACGGCGTTTAGCACGTCCGCCTCTGCGTCCGCCTGCCATTTGATTCACTCCTTTGAGTTATATTATATATTCACACTGCGTTTAAGTTCATTTTAGAATGGAAGGTCATCATCGGAAATATCAATGGTTTGTCCATCATTGCTGAATGGATCATCATCGATTTTCGTATAGCTATCCTTCCGTTGATTCTGGTTTTGGCTGCGATTGCCCTGACCGCCAAATGGATTATCATTGCCTCCATATTGGTTTCCGCCCATTCTCTCACCTGATGAGGAGCCTTTTGGCTCAAGGAACTGCACGCTTTCTGCCAGTACTTCGGTTACGTATACACGTTTTCCATCTTGGCCTTCATAGTTACGCGTTTGTATGCGTCCATCGACCCCAGCAAGATTACCCTTCTTCAGATAATTAGCTGCATTTTCTGCTTGGCGGCGCCAAACAACACAGTTAATGAAATCCGTTTCCCGTTCACCTTGTTGATTGGAAAATGTGCGATTGACCGCTAGCGTGAAAGTAGCAACCGGCACACCATTTGGAGTATAGCGGAGATCAGGATCCTTCGTTAAACGACCTACCAAAATGACACGGTTTATCATCAGAATCAACTCCCGTTATTAGAAAACTGTTCCCTCAAGGAACACGTTAAATCCAATAAAATTATGCTTCTTCTTTAACTACGATATGACGGATGATATCTTCGCTGATTTTAGCAAGACGGTCAAATTCTTGAACTGCGTCAGCATTTTCAGCTTGGATTTTGTTGATCATGTAGTATCCATCACGGTAATCATTGATTTCGTAAGCTAGACGGCGTTTGCCCCATTCTTTTGTTTCAAGAACTTCAGCACCTTTGTCAGCTAAGATGTTGTTAAAACGCTCAACTAGCGCTTTTTTGCTATCTTCCTCAATGTTTGGACGGATGATATACATAACTTCGTATTTTGTCATCACTGTCACCTCCTTTTGGTCTAAACGGCCCAATGGGCAAGGAGCAATTAACGATAATTACTCACAAGAATAAATTATACTACAGCGGAGATTTAATTGCAATATTGGAGAGAGAACATTGAAATTTAGTGGTTTTTCTTTTATGAGTGGAGAATGTTGCTTCATTCCTAGTTGTGGAATCAATAAAAAACTGAGCAGGATTTTTTAAGCTATTTTCGGAAGAATGGACTCCCTTTCCGCAGGGTAAGCGCTAAGGCCCCCTCGCCTTCGGCAGAGTGGTCTTAGCCTGCTTTCTAATCCTGCAGGAGTCTCGCCCATTCTTCCGAAAATAGGGGAACTGCTCTTTATACGGTTTAAAACTTATCTATACACTAACTTGATTTTTCTTTAAACAATCTAATTCCATCTCGTTTCATCTAAGTAATTTCATCCGTTCTATTTGTGGAAGTTTATAAAACCTTAGTACATTTATGAAATTATTTTCAGCCAAACGAGCTCCCTTTCCATGGGGTAAGCGCTGAGCCTGTTCGTCTTCGGCTAAGCTGTCTCAGCTTGCTCACTTATCCTATAGGAGTCTCGCCTGTTCGACTGAAAATAGGGGACTGCTTATTGTATGGTGCATCTTTATTCGCTAGTGAATTATAATGTTTATGTTTCAACTCTGCTCTAACATTGTGAATATAAATCTCGTCCCTATTCTCAATTATTTATAAATGAATTTCCAACTAGCGCCATCACCCTTCATATGACACACGGTGAATGAAGGGATAACCCAAGCGATTTTTCAGTGGAAAGGACTATCTTTCCATTTGCAACACTCAGCCTCTCCCTCCGGCTGAGATACCCCTGCTTGCTTATTCCATAGGAGGATTGCCCATAGTTGGGCTTGCATAAAAAAGAGCCAATCGATGAGGATTGGCTCTTTTCGCTTTGTTTTTATACATTGAAACGGAAGTGGATGATGTCTCCGTCTTTTACTTCGTATTCTTTTCCTTCAAGTCTTACTTTTCCTGCTTCCTTCGCAGCAGTCATGGAGCCAGCTGCCATGAGATCATCGTATGATACGATTTCAGCGCGGATAAAGCCGCGTTCGAAGTCAGAGTGGATGATGCCGGCACATTGCGGAGCTTTCATTCCTTTTCTGAATGTCCAAGCACGAACTTCCTGTACACCAGCTGTGAAGTATGTGGCAAGTCCAAGAAGATTGTAGGATGCACGAATCAATTGGTCTAAGCCGGACTCTTCGATGCCTAGCTCTTCAAGGAACATTTGTTTTTCTTCTCCTTCAAGCTCTGCGATCTCAGATTCGATTTTGGCGCAAATGACAATAACTTCTGCTTTTTCGCCAGCTGCAAATTCACGTACTTGCTTCACATACTCGTTGTTAGATGCGTCTGCTACCTCGTCTTCATCCACATTGGCTACATATAGAACAGGTTTGATAGTCAACAGGTGAAGTCCTTTGACAATTTTCTGCTGCTCATCGGTGAATTCAACCGCTCTAGCTGGTTTTTCTGCTTCAAATGCTTCCTTTAATAAGGATAGGACTTCGAATTCAGCTACAGCCTCTTTATCTTTTTGTTTCGCTAGCTTGCCAACACGTTCAATTCTCTTTTCAACCGTTTCCATATCTGCCAAGATAAGTTCAAGATTGATGGTTTCAATATCATCAATCGGATTTACACGGCCAGATACATGGGTGATGTTCTCATCTGCAAAACAGCGTACAACATGACAGATAGCGTCAACTTGACGAATATGAGAAAGGAACTTATTCCCTAGCCCTTCTCCTTTGCTGGCACCTTTTACGATTCCGGCGATATCTGTAAATTCAAATGCGGTAGGAACAGTCTTTTTAGGGATAACAAGCTCTGTTAATTTTTGTAATCTGTGGTCAGGTACCTCAACAATCCCAACGTTCGGGTCGATTGTACAGAACGGATAGTTGGCAGATTCTGCACCTGCCTGGGTAATTGCATTAAAAAGTGTGGATTTACCAACGTTCGGCAATCCAACGATTCCAGCTGTTAATGCCAATTTATTCACTCCTTATGTGTAAAACATGTATACATGTCAATATTCTCTTAAACCTTTACCAATTATAGAGACTACGATGGTAAATGACAAGCGCTCACGTCTCTTTCTCGCTTGCCTACTGGGGATTTTTAGCTTGCCTCATGCCTTTCGATAACCTTCTTCATCTTCTTCATGAATTCCTTGCGCTGCAGCATCACACTGTGGCCACAGCCTTCACATTTAATTCGGATATCCATTCCGATTCTAATGATCTTCCAGCGGTTCGCTCCGCATGGATGCTGTTTCTTCATTTCAACAATATCATTCAAGGCAAATTCCTTCTCATCCAAACTAAATCACCCTTTACCTGTTATTATTTCTATTTGCATAATCATGTTGTCCTTCTGCGTAAAGTGGAGCATCAAATCTCCGGTTAAATAGTTCAATAAATGGATACATTCCATCTTATCATATCCTGTGATCAGTCATGGAATCAAAAACTCAGATGAATGACGTTTTTAAAACTATTTTACTATGTTATTACTTTTGATTGCTAGATTACAGTCCCCAGAATGTTTTTAGCGTATAAGGGAGTGGGTATAATGTCTATAGCTTAAAGTCTGCGATTAACGAATCATTTATCCAACCATCGAACATCTTCCATATTTATACTATTTAGCATTTTATTTCAAATCAAATGTATATATATTTTCTCTTTTCCGTATACTGATAGTATCTTTCTTGAGGAGTGGTACAAATGAACATGAGGCCTTCTTTTTTTGAACAACGACACTCAGCCAACCGAATATCTTATGAAGAAGAGAATGCCCATCATGCTCTCTCCAAGGAAATCATTTCTCTTTTACCTAAGGAAAAGAACCGTCCAATTGTCATTGTCTGCATTGGGACTGACCGATCGACAGGCGATGCTTTAGGACCATTGATTGGCACTTTATTAAGTGAAAAGCCGCTAGCAAACTTTTATGTATACGGGACACTTGATGACCCTATCCATGCGGTCAATTTAAAGGATAGATTAACGAATATTCATCAGTTGCATGATAATCCGTTCATTATAGGTATTGATGCATGCCTTGGACGAGTTAAAAGCGTCGGCATTATCCAAATTGGAAAAGGACCTGTCAAACCAGGAGCAGGAGTCAATAAAGAGCTGCCTAATGTCGGAGAAGCCCATATCACGGGTATCGTGAACGTCAGCGGATTTATGGAATTCTTCGTGCTGCAGAACACGCGCTTAAACTTAGTTCTGAAGATGGCCAAGACCATCTCAAGGGGCATCTATATGGCAGGGCTCTCCTATAATCATATTAACTCTGTTTCACCAACTTTTAATTGGAGTTATGAAGATGAGCACATGCAGGAAAATTGATAAAATAAAAAAACCATTAAAAAATGGTTTTTTTATTTGTCCAATATCTCCAGAATCCTTTCTAAATCATCCTCAGAGAAGAATTCAATCTCAATTTTCCCGCGTTTCTTTGATTTTTTGATTGTAACAGATGTGCCAAATCGTTCCCGAAGATGACTTTCACGTTCTTGTAAAAAGATATCTTTAGGTAGCTCTTTCTTTGTTTCACGTGAAACATTCTCATTTTGGTTATGAATAATCTCCTCTAGCTGTCTCACATTTAAGTTAGACTTAATGGCCTTATCTGCAATCGGCTTGATTAAACTCTTATTCTTTAAACCTAGTAACGCTCTCCCATGTCCCATTGATAACTTTCCGTTGGATATATAATCCTGTATATCATTTGGAAGTGATAGTAGGCGAATATGGTTAGCAATATGAGGACGGCTTTTCCCCATCCTTTTTGCCAATTCTTCTTGTGTGATATCCAGTTTTCGCAAAAGGGATTGATAGGCAGCCCCTTCTTCTACAGGATTTAAATCCTCACGCTGCAGGTTCTCAAGCAAGGCTAATTCCATCATCTGTCTGTCATCGAAATTGCGCACAACGACTGGAACTGTCTTAAGCTTTGCTTCCTTCGCGGCACGAAATCTTCTTTCCCCTGCCACAATTTCATACCCTTTTATGCTGCTCTTACGAACAATCAATGGTTGCAGGATTCCATGCTGCAAAATCGAATTCTTCAATTCTTCTATGGCATCCTCCTGGAATGACTTCCTAGGCTGATAAGGATTCGGGCGTAATTCTGAAAGCTTGATCTCTTCAATGGCTTCCTCTTTGCTTACTTCCATATTCGTTATTAAAGCATTAAGGCCCTTTCCAAGTCCTTTTCCCAATCCTTTACCCATGTGCAATCACTTCCTTTGCCAAGTCTATATATACATCTGCGCCACGTGATTTCGGGTCATAAATAATAATGGGCTCCCCGTGGCTTGGCGCCTCGCTTAATCGGACTGTGCGCGGAATGATTGTTTTATAAACTTTATCCTGGAAGTACTTCTTCACCTCATCGATGACTTGAATGCCTAGGTTTGTTCGAGCATCCAGCATCGTGAGCAGAACCCCTTCTATCTTTAATTCTTGATTTAAATGCTTTTGAACTAGACGTACTGTGTTGAGTAACTGACTGAGGCCTTCTAGGGCGTAGTATTCACATTGCACAGGTATAAGTACAGCGTCAGATGCTGTAAGGGAGTTAAGAGTTAATAATCCTAAAGAAGGCGGGCAATCAATGATAATGTAATCGTATTGGTCAGACACTTCTTCAAGGGCTCTTTTTAAGCGAACCTCTCGAGATATGGTCGGAACTAATTCTATTTCTGCACCGGCCAGCTGTATTGTTGCCGGAATTACATCAAGATTCTCTACTTTGGTCGCTTTGATTACACTCGCTACCTCAACGTCATCAATGAGAACATCATAAATACATTGCTCCACGTCAGCTTTCTCTATCCCTACTCCACTGGTCGCATTTCCTTGAGGGTCAATGTCGACTAGCAATACTTTTTTCCCGATGTACGCCAAGCAGGCCCCCAAATTAACGGAAGTCGTTGTCTTACCAACTCCTCCTTTTTGGTTTGCTATGGATATTACTTTTCCCATGTTGTCACCTGCCCCATTTCTCATTCATCTTGTAACGTATTCTATTTTATCATGTTTCCAATTTTCGAGGTCCATATATTTATAATATTGTAAAGAAAATAACGGAATATGTATAAACGTAGCATAAATGAAAAAAACCCGGCAATCTTCTTGATCACCTGGGTCATAAATAAACAATTATTGCTTCTTTTTTGGAATACGAATGGTGATTTGGTAAAAATCATCAAATTCCGTTTCCTCTGAATCTAGGTTAATTCCATTATCTTTTACCATAGTCATAGATTGCCTGATTGTATTGACCGCAATTCTCATATCCTTGCTGAATGCTTTACGGATAGAACGCGGCTTTTTTTCGTCATCCTTCGAGAGAAGCTTATTGACTCGTTCTTCTGTTTGTTTCACATTCAGGCTTTTTTCGATGATTTCACTCACAAGCTGATTTTGCAATTCGGCATTTTTCAATGGAATGAGTGAACGGGCATGTCTTTCTGTAATTTGCTTATTCATAACTGCGGTTTGGACTGACTCAGGGAGCTTCAAGAGACGGATCTTGTTCGCAACCGTTGATTGTCCAATACCCAGCTGGTTTGCAAGCCCTTCTTGTGTCAATTGATGGAGTTCAATCAGCTTACTATACGCAATTGCTTCTTCAATCGGGGACAATTCTTCACGTTGGAGGTTTTCAATCAAGGCCACTGAGGCTGTTTCAGTATCTGATAAGTTATTGATAATGGCCGGAATCGTTTCCCATCCTAATTTACTGACTGCCCGAAAACGCCTTTCTCCGGCGATAATTTCATAGCGTCCTTCCTGAAGTTCACGTACGACGATTGGCTGGATGATTCCATGAGTTTCAATCGTTTGGGCAAGCTCATTGATTTTTTCATCTGCAAAAATGCTCCGCGGCTGAAAACGATTCGGGGATATGGAATTTACTGGAATTTCATGTATTTCATTACGCACTTCTTCCATCTGTTGATTATCTAAATGATCTATAGTCTCTTCCTTTTCTCCAAGCCCAAAAAAACGTGAAAAAGGATGTTTACTCATCCCTACACCACCTTTAAAAAACTTCCAACTAGCATAATCCTAGTTGATAACCTTAGCAATAAAACGGGAACGCTTCATTTTCTAGTAATCGCTATCTTTCATTATACAGATTTTTCGCACTCCCGTCTGCTAAAGTTTCTTTATTCTAGAGGCTGCTTATTCGGCGTTCCTGGTTTTCGAGGATATTTTTTCGGTGTTGGCTTCACTTTATCGATGATGACGATATGCCGGTCACTATCCTCTTTTGGAAGCTGGAAGTAATGATCTTCTTTTAGCTTCCCGCCTAGAATGGTCACAGCCTTCTTTCCTATACTTACTTCATCCTCTGCCCCTGCCCCCTTCAGGGCAATGAATTGTCCGCCGACCTTGACGAGCGGCAAACAAAGCTCACTGAGAACAGACAGTCTTGCCACCGCACGGGCTGTGACGATATCATATTGCTCTCGCTGCTCTGAAAGCTTCCCAAACGTTTCAGCTCGGTCATGATAAAGGTTCACATTTTCTAGGCCAAGTGTTTCTGTCAGGTTTTTCAAGAAGGTGATGCGCTTATTAAGTGAATCAACAATCGATACCTTCAAGGAAGGAAAGCATATCTTCAGCGGAATGCTTGGAAATCCTGCTCCCGCTCCTACATCACATATGGACTTCTCCCCAGAAAGATTGACGAAGAAGGATGGAGAAATTGAATCATAAAAATGCTTCAAATAAACTTCTTCCTTCTCTGTGATGGCGGTCAAATTCACCTTTTCATTCCATTCAACCAGCATCTTGAAATAGGTTTCAAACTGGTCAAGTTGTTTAGGAGAAAGGTCAATCCCCTTCTCCTTTAACGCTTGTTCAAATTCATGGATATTCATGTGCTTACCTCATTATTAGTTTTGGGCTATTTTAGCGATTTTCCCTTGTTCGATATAGACGAGCAGGATGGAAATATCAGCTGGATTTACACCAGATATTCGCGAAGCTTGCGCAACAGATAAAGGACGTACCTGCTTCAATTTTTGCCTTGCCTCTGAGGCAAGTCCAGTAATGGCATCATAATCAATCAAATCAGGTATTTTTTTGTTCTCCATTTTCTTAAGCTTCTCAACCTGCTGGATAGACTTTTCGATATAGCCTTCATATTTCACTTGGATTTCCACTTGTTCTGCAACATCATCTGTGATTTCCTGCTCACTTGGAATCAGTTCACTTACAAGAGCGTAAGTCATCTCGGTTCTTCGTAACAGATCATGGCCGCGTATACCGTCCTTCAGCTCACTGCTGCCCCACTCTTTCAATTTAGCTTGAACTTCCGCGTTCGGCTTAATAATCGTATTTCGGAGCCTTTCGATTTCAGCTTCAATGATTGCCTTCTTCGTTTGAAATCGTTCATAGCGGGCATCACTAATCAAGCCGATCCTATGCCCGATTTCGGTTAAGCGCAAATCAGCATTATCATGACGAAGCAGCAGACGGTACTCAGCTCTCGATGTTAATAAGCGGTATGGCTCATTCGTACCTTTCGTAACCAAATCATCAATCAGAACCCCAATATAAGCCTCCGAACGGCTGAGAATGAGCTCCTCTTCATTAAGCGCTCTGCGGCCAGCGTTAATTCCAGCCATCAAGCCTTGACCAGCAGCTTCCTCATAACCGGAGGTTCCATTAATTTGGCCCGCTGTGTATAGATTCTTAATGCGTTTTGTCTCAAGGGTCGGCCAAAGCTGAGTCGGAACAACCGCATCATACTCAATCGCATAGCCAGCACGCATCATTTGGACATTCTCAAGACCAGGGATGGTTGAAAGGATCTCCTTTTGAACATCCTCCGGAAGGCTTGTGGAAAGTCCTTGAACGTAGACCTCATGTGTATTGCGACCCTCAGGCTCCAGGAATATTTGATGGCGCGGCTTATCATTAAAGCGGACAACCTTATCTTCAATGGATGGACAATAACGTGGTCCTGTCCCCTTAATCATGCCAGAATACATCGGGGAACGATGGAGATTTCGGTCAATAATCGCATGCGTCCCTTCATTCGTATAGGTAAGCCAGCACGGCAGCTGATCGGTAATATAAGCCGTTGTTTCATAGGAGAATGCCCTTGGCACATCGTCACCAGGCTGGATTTCAGTTTTGCCATAATCAATGGTTTCTCCGTTCACACGCGGAGGAGTACCTGTTTTAAAGCGAACCAAATCAAAGCCCAGCTCTTCTAGGTGCTCAGACAGCTTAATGGAAGGCTGCTGATTATTCGGACCGCTTGAGTATTTCAGTTCACCGAGGATGATTTCCCCGCGCAGGAATGTTCCTGTCGTGATGACAACGGCCTTGGAGTGGTACATCGCTCCCGTTTGTGTAATGACACCTTTGCACTCGCCATCCTCAATAATCAACCGGTCGACCATTCCCTGCATCAGCGTAAGATTTTTCTCATCCTCTAATGTTTTCTTCATTTCATTTTGGTAGGCAAATTTATCGGCTTGTGCCCGTAACGCGCGGACAGCTGGCCCCTTGCCTGTGTTAAGCATCCGCATTTGGATATGCGTCTTATCAATATTTCGCCCCATCTCTCCACCGAGAGCATCTATTTCTCTCACGACGATCCCTTTTGCTGGACCACCTACAGATGGATTACATGGCATGAAAGCCACCATATCAAGATTAATTGTCAAGACAAGCGTTTTCGCTCCCTGTCTCGCTGCAGCCAAACCAGCCTCACAGCCGGCATGTCCCGCTCCTACTACTATTACATCGTATTCACCAGCATGATATGCCATTGTTTAACCTCCTTATTTCCCAAGACAGAACTGCGAGAACAACTGATCGATTAAGCTTTCATGTACACTATCCCCAATAATTTCGCCGAGCATTTCCCATGACTTTGTCAAGTCAATTTGGACAAGATCAATTGGTACACCAGCTTCAATTCCTTCAAGTGCATCTTCAATCGCCTTCTTCGCTTGGTTCAAAAGAGCGATATGACGAGAATTTGATACATAGGTTGCATCCCCCATCTGCAAATTCCCTTCAAAGAACAAGCTAGAAATTGCCTCTTCAAGCTGATCGACACCGACCTCTTCTTTCAAGGAGGTCATAATAATCGGATAGTTCCCCGCTCTATCTTTCACTTTGTCTATATCCAATTTACGCGGCAGGTCTGTCTTGTTGATCAAGACAATCACATCCATGCCCTTCACCGCGTCAAATAATCGTACATCTTCTTCTGTAAAATCATCGGCATTATTTAAAACAAGCAAAATTAAGTCTGCCTTCTTCAAAACTTCCCGTGAACGTTCAACACCAATGCGCTCAACAATGTCTTCAGTTTCCCTGATCCCAGCTGTATCAACGAGTCTTAAGGGAACCCCTCTTACATTGACATATTCCTCGATGACATCCCGCGTCGTACCAGGAATGTCAGTTACGATGGCCTTATTCTCCTGCACGAGACTATTTAACAAGGACGATTTACCAACATTCGGACGTCCGATGATAACTGTTGAAATGCCTTCTCTAAGGATCTTTCCTTGATGGCTCGTTTGCAAGAGCCTCTCAATCTCTGCCTTCACATGCTCACAACGCTCCTTAAATAAGCGGTGTGTCATTTCTTCTACATCATCATATTCTGGGTAATCAATGTTTACTTCTACTTGGGCAAGTGTTTCGAGGATTTCCTGGCGGAGGGCCCGAATCAATTTAGATAACTTCCCTTCAACCTGGCCTAATGCCATGTTCATAGCTTTATCCGTCTTCGCCCGGATGAGATCCATGACTGCTTCTGCCTGAGACAAATCAATGCGGCCGTTTAAGAAGGCACGTTTCGTGAATTCACCCGGCTCTGCTAGCTTTGCTCCTTGATTCAAGACTAGTTGCAGTACTTTGTTGACGGAGACAAGTCCACCATGACAATTGATTTCAACCGTATCCTCACGCGTGAAGGTATTCGGCCCCTTCATCACAGACACCATCACTTCATCAACCATTTGGTTTGTCGCAGGGTCAACCATATGTCCATAATGAATCGTGTGGCTCTTCACATCAGCCAAGGATTTCCCTTTAGGGCTTCGATAAACAGAATCGGCTATCTTGATTGCTTCATCTCCGCTCAAACGGACAATACCAATCGCCCCTTCGCCCATCGCAGTTGATATCGCAGCAATTGTTTCAAAATCCATGGTTTTTACTCCTTTCCTGTTGTGTTTTTTCGTTTTATATTAAAATCGGCTTCTCCGACTTACTGTAAGAATCGCTTTTATCCACATCCTGCGGAAATGCAATACGTTTAATTTTAACTTATCCACATGTGAATAACAAGAATCTAAGCACAATCTTCTTTTGATTATCGCTGTTAATATATCAGACTCTCCTTGTTTTTTCTTTCAACATAAAAAAGGACCAAGATTCCTATCCTCGCCCCTTTTTATTCTTTCTATATAAATGTCTGCCGGATATTATTTAGTATCGCCAATATCCCCCTTATTTAGTCTCTTCCAGCTGCATGGCAGGTCCGAAAAATTCATGATGGATTTGATCCTCACCAATCCCTGCTTCTCGCAAGGAGCTCACAGCAAAGCTCATGAATCCTGCTGGTCCGCAAACGTAGTAAATCCCCTTTGGATCCAGCCCTTGCAGGTCTTCAGAGGTCATTCTTCTCTTGTCATCACTCAAATAAAACATCGCTTCGAAATGAGGCATCTTCTGAACCAGCTGCTTCAGTTCTTTGTTAAATGGCCGGATTTGTTCATTTCTAACGGAGTGCTTCAGAACAACTTCCCTTGAAGGATTCTTCTCCGACAAGGTATGGAGCATACTCATAAACGGAGTAATGCCTACCCCTCCGGCAATAAAATACACTGGTTTTGATTCCATGACATCAAGGGTGAAATCTCCAGCCGGCGCTGTGGCCTCAAGACGGTCGCCTACATTCAGATAGGTATGGAGATAATTCGAAACCTTCCCATCCGGACTGCTCCCAGGCAGCTCTTTTTTCACGGAGATTCGGAAGTACTCCTTATTGGGAGAACAAGTCAAACTGTACTGCCGGTTCATCAAATATTGCTCACCTGGAATCGAGATTCGGATGGTCATGTACTGGCCAGGTTTAAACGCCGGTAAAGCTTGACCATCTGCAGGCTTCAAAAGAATCGAGGTGATATTCTCACTTTCTCTCACTTTATCCATTACGATGAACTCCTTATAATCAGCCCAGCCGCCTGCTGCTTCTTGTACTTCTTCATACATTTCCTTCTCAACAGCAATGAAGACATCGGCAATCACTGCGTATGCCTCGGCCCAAGCTCCAATGATTTCATCCGTAGCTGCTTCACCGAGCACCTCCTTGATCGCCTCTAGCAAATTCTCTCCAACAATCGGATAATGCTCAGGCTTGATGGCCAAGCTTCTATGCTTATGGGCAATTTGCTTTACCACCGGCAATAACACCTCAAGCCGATCAATATAATGTGCAGCTGCCGTTACCGTATTAGCGAGAGCCGTTTGCTGGCGCCCCTTTTGCTGGTTCGCATGGTTAAAAATATTTAATAATTCAGGGTGTTTCACAAAAAGATTTCGGTAGAACGTAGTCGTAATTTCTTTCCCTCTCGTTTCTAAAATAGGGGCTGTTGATTTCACAATTTCAATTGTTTTAGCTGATAACATCCCAATCACTCCCTCTGTTACTAAAAGATGTATTTTAAATACTTCTTTATTATCCACCCAATTTAAAACAAATGCAATTTTTAAAATAATCTTTTAAATATGATAGTATTAATATATATCGCAGGCAGAAAGAGAGGAATTCATCATGCGATTAACGAGCTACACCGATTATTCCATTCGCGTCTTAATGTATTTAAGCGCAGATACTCATAAATTGGCTAATATAAAGGATATTGCGGCAGCCTATGGCATATCAAAGAATCATCTTATGAAGGTTATTTATAATTTAGGGAAATTAGGGTATATAGAAACGGTCCGGGGAAGAAATGGCGGAATTCGCCTTGCTATGGAACCGCATGATATAAATATTGGCGCTCTTGTCAGAAAGACAGAAGAGGATTTCGCTATCGTTGAATGCTTCACCTCAGATAATCACTGCCCCATTTCACCGGTTTGCGCACTAAGAAATATCCTGAATCAGGCCCTCTTGGCCTTCATCGAGGTACTTGATGCCTATTCTCTTGAAGATATCTCGAAAAATAAAGGCATGCTTCTAAAGATGCTCCAGCAATCAGCCTCTGCTGAGCTTGATAACATAGATCCGGATGAGGATCAATAAAAAAATGCCGGCCATGTTTTGGCCGGCATTTCTTATTTATGCGGGGCGATCACGATATATCGATTCGGTTCGGTTCCCGCAGAATAGGTCTTAATATTCTTCTTGTTCATCAATGCTGAATGAATGACTTTCCGCTCGTAAGACGGCATTGGCTCAAGCGGCACTTCCTTTTTCGTATAAAGCGCCTTGCTTGCCATTTTCTCCGCAAGCTGTTTAAGCGTCTGCGTCCTTCTGCTTCGGTAATCCTCCGCATCAAGCATAACAGTCAAGTATTGCTCGGAATGCTTGTTAGCCACTAACTGGGTCAAGTATTGTAACGAATTGAGGGTTTGTCCCCGTTTGCCAATTAGCATAGCAATTTTCTCGCCAGATAGCTCAAAAATGACTAATTTGCCTTCCCTTTTCAGTGTCACTTGCACCGGCGCACCCATTTGCTCTGCGACGTCTTCTATGAAGCGCTTGGCTTCTGCCAAAGGATCCTGCTTCAAAATGACTTTAACAATGGCCGGCCTTGTGCCAAATAAGCCCAAAAAGCCTTTTTTGCCTTCATCCACGACTTGGACTTCAATCATATCCTCGGATGCATTTAATTGTTTAATTGCAGATTCAACGGCTTCATCCACCGTTTGGGCAGTTGCGGTTACTTGTTTCACTTTTTCTTACCTCCAGCTCTAGCAATTGCCTTGTCAGACTTTGCTTGCTTAATATCTGGACCTTTAATGAAGTAAGTTTGAGCAATAGAGAATAGGTTACCAATAACCCAGTATAGTGATAATGCCGCTGGGAAATTAATCGCAAATACGATAATCATAATCGGCATAATGTACAGCATCATTTGCATTGTCGGGTTATTATCTTGTCCAACCATGGAGATTTTTTGTTGGATATAGGTTGTTAAGCCCGCGACAAGCGGCAAGATAAAGAATGGGTCTTTATCGCCTAAATCAAACCATAGGAAACTATGGTTTGCTATCTCTGTTGTCCTCATAATCGCATGGTAGAATGCAATTAAGATAGGCATTTGGATAAAGATCGGCAGACATCCAGCTAATGGATTAACACCATGCTGCTGGAATAAAGCCATCGTTTCCTGCTGCAGTTTTTGCTGTGTCTCAGCATCCTTGGAGCTGTACTTCTCTTTAAGGCGGTTCATTTCAGGCTGAATTGCCTGCATAGCCTTTGTGCTTTTTATTTGCTTGATCATTAATGGCAAAATAAGAAGTCGCACAAGAATTGTGACAACAATAATAGAAATTCCATATCGGTTTCCGAATATGTCTGCCATTTTAATAATCAACCAGGAAAGCGGATAAACAAAATAAGTATTCCAGATTCCCTCACTCTCTGAAGTGATTGGTTCATTAATTTCACTGCACCCTGATAGAATGGCAATAAGAAATATGACTGAACCAAAGAGAAGCAAATGTTTCTTCTTCAAGCCTTCTTTCCTCCTAACTGCTTAAGAGATTTCACAAAACCTCTTGTCCAATGAATGTATTTTACCATTTTTTCTATCGCAATGCCTATCCCGTTGGATGACAAATTGCGAAACTTAGTATTTCTTCAAGGCTGACGCCCGTTTTAAAACATGGTTCAGACTTTTTTTCGTTTCATGGAAATCCATCGCTTGAGTAGGTTTCCTCGCAACAACTATGTAGTCATTCCCTGTCTTGATTCGATCCTCCATCTCAAGGAAGGATTGTCTTACATATCGTTTGACACGATTGCGCGTAACGGCATTGCCAATTTTTTTTGAGACAGACAAACCGAGCCTGAAGTAATCTTGCTCTTTCCTTTCAAGAATATACACGACAAACTGGCGGTTTGCTATTGATTGCCCCTTCTTGAAGACTTCCTGAAATTCCTGGTTCTTCTTAATTCTTCTTTCCTTATTCATGTATCCACCTACACCTAGTACTCTACGTTATCCGTATGAATTGGTTTCAAAAAAACCGGAACATTTCCCATTCCACTTTAAGCATTGACCATTTACCAGTTTATTAAAAGTCTCTTTCTTATTAAACCATATTAATATTCATTTATATACTGACAGTCAAAATGGCCCTTTACTTAATCACTGCCCTGCTTACCAAATCTGTCTAGCCAAGGGTGGTGATCCAAAGAATAAAGGACCATTATTTTACTGACTATTATAGCTGCCTGAAAAAAAGACCACTGAAATGGTCAGTGGTCTTAGGCAGATAATACTTTTCTTCCTTTACGACGACGTGCAGCAAGTACGCGACGTCCGTTTTTAGTGCTCATACGGGCGCGGAACCCATGAACTTTGCTGTGTTTACGTTTATTTGGTTGGTACGTTCTTTTCATTATAGTACACCTCCCTGAGGATTACAGTTAAAGACAGTCCTTACAAGTATATAGAGGTAGATGGTCAATTGTCAACTTATACTTTCATTAATGCTCTCTTTATCTTCTCCGATGCATGATTTTTTATTCTTTCACAGGAAAAAGAGAAATTATACTTGTTGTCTTGGGATATGTTGTGGATAATTAAATTAACCGATTTCCACAATCCACATCCTTTTTCGACAGGTTTTTCACAATCCACTCCCTTGTGGAAAACTTTTATCCCCACGCATAGGTTGTTGTGGATAAATAATAAAAAACGTTGCAACTACTGTGGTTTTTTGATATCATATTTTATGTTTTCATTCTTGATAACTTATCCACAAGATAAAATTATCCACAGAGTGTTAATAAGATGTGGATAGATTTCCACACAGTATGGAATAACCTTGTCCACAGGTGGTGGATATTGTCGAAAATACAAATCCCCTTAAATTCCCTTATACATGGTTACTTATTTTTATACATTTCCTGTCCTTTTCATAAATTTTTTTAGCGGATTATGGTGAATTGGCTGTTAGAAGGAGGATCGACTAGTGAAAAACATAGAAGAATTATGGAAGCATTCCTTATCTATATTAGAGAAGAAAATAAGCAAACCCAGCTTTGAGACATGGCTGAAATCGACAAAAGTCCATTCCTTAAAAAAGGATACACTGACAGTCGTGGCACCAAATGAGTTTGCGCGTGATTGGCTTGAGGAACGCTACTCAGAAGTAATTGGCGATGTCCTGTATGAAATTACAGGCGAACATTTGGAAGTGAAATTTATCATTCCTCATAACCAAACAGAAGAAGAGTATGATCTTCCTGCTCCAGCCAAGAGAGTAAAAAGAAATCAAGATGAGCAGCATGATATTCCACAGACCCTTTTAATCCCTAAATATACGTTCGACACGTTTGTTATTGGCTCCGGGAACAGGTTCGCTCACGCTGCCTCGCTCGCTGTAGCTGAGGCGCCGGCTAAAGCCTATAATCCCCTTTTCATTTATGGGGGCGTCGGTCTTGGAAAAACGCACTTAATGCATGCGATTGGCCATTATGTGCTTGAGCATAATCCTCAAGCAAAGGTTGTCTATTTATCATCAGAAAAATTCACGAACGAATTTATTAACTCGATTCGTGACAATCGCGCAGAAGACTTCCGAAACAAATATCGAAATGTTGATGTGCTATTAATAGATGATATTCAATTTCTGGCTGGTAAAGAATCAACCCAGGAGGAATTTTTCCATACTTTCAATGCTCTCCATGAGGAAAGCAAGCAAATTGTTATCTCAAGTGATCGCCCTCCGAAAGAGATTCCGACACTTGAGGACCGCCTTCGTTCACGGTTCGAATGGGGCCTAATCACGGATATCACCCCTCCGGATCTTGAAACAAGGATTGCGATTCTTCGTAAGAAGGCAAAGGCTGAACGACTTGATATTTCCAATGAGGTTATGATCTATATCGCTAACCAGATTGATTCGAATATACGTGAGCTTGAGGGAGCTCTCATTCGAGTAGTGGCTTATTCTTCCCTTATAAATAAAGATATAAACGCTGATTTAGCAGCTGAAGCCTTAAAGGATATCATTCCGAATTCAAAACCGAAAATTATCTCGATAGCGGATATTCAAAGGGCAGTTGGAGAACATTTTAATGTGAAGCTCGATGACTTCAAAGCAAAGAAACGGACAAAATCCGTCGCTTATCCAAGACAGATTGCCATGTATCTTTCTCGTGAGCTCACCGACTCTTCCTTACCGAAGATTGGTGAAGAGTTCGGAGGCAGGGACCATACAACGGTTATTCATGCTCACGAAAAAATTTCTAAACTCATGCAAACTGACGCACAGCTTCAAGAGCATATAAAAGAAATTAATAGCAAACTAAACGTTCACTAATCAACAGCCGATAATTCGATTGTTGATAGGAAACGTTTGACACCCAAGATTAGTCACAGTCTGTCCACATGTGGATAGACTGTTTTTCCGTCATTTTCTTTAGTTATCCACATACTCACAGGCCCTACTATTACTTCTTCTATTTTTTTATTAAAATAAATAATAAATATGTATCTAAGATTAGTCACAATTTGGAGGATTACTTATGAAAATTATTATTCAGCGCGACCGCTTAGTTCAAAGTGTCAATGATGTTCTCAAAGCAGTATCCACGCGAACTACTATTCCAATCTTGACTGGGATAAAATTAAAAGCCAATGAAGAAGGCGTTAGTTTAACCGGAAGTGACTCTGATATTTCCATCGAATCCTATATTCCTTCTGAAGAAGAAGGCAATGAGCTAGTAGAAATTAAAGAAACTGGTTCCATTGTACTCCCGGCTCGTTTCTTTGCTGAAATCGTCAAAAAACTGCCTGAAAACTCCGTAGAAATCGAAGTTCATGCTCATTTGCAAACCATCATTCGTTCTGGCAAAGCGGAATATAAGCTAAACGGATTAAATGCGGATGATTATCCACAGCTTCCGCAAATAGAAGAAGAAAATATGTATGCAATGCCAATCGATTTACTAAAAACCATCATCCGCCAGACAATCTTTGCAGTGTCCACCTCAGAAACACGACCTGTCTTGACAGGTGTAAACTGGCGCATCGAGGATGGCCAATTAATCTGTATTGCAACAGATAGCCATAGGCTCGCCATGAGAAAAACGGCCATCAGCGGTAATGGAAATAGCCATAGTGTCGTTGTTCCAGGAAAAAGCTTGAGTGAACTCAGCAAAATCCTTGATGATACGGATGAAGAGATTCAAATGATCTTTACAGAAAATCAAGTTCTGTTTAAATCCAAAAACTTATTGTTCTTCTCACGTTTATTAGAAGGCAATTATCCTGATACATCCCGCCTTATTCCAAATGAGAGTAAAACGGATGTTCGAATTAATACAAAAGAGTTATTGCATGCCATTGACAGGGCTTCTTTGCTTGCAAGAGAAAGCAGAAATAATGTCGTCAAACTATCTACGCTAGAAGGATCTTATATTGAAATTTCTTCCCATACACCAGAGGTTGGAACTGTTACTGAGGAAATCCTGACTCATTCTATTGAGGGAGAAGAATTAAAAATCTCCTTTAGCGCAAAATATATGATGGATGCATTGAAGGCGCTGGATGTGACGGAAGTGACAATCAATTTCACCGGAGCCATGAGACCTTTTGTATTAAAAGGTGTTGAGGATGAAAGCATGCTCCAACTGATTTTGCCAGTGAGAACGTATTAATTTACACAAATTGTAGAAACCTGTTCGTCGGATTGTACCAAGAACAGGTTTTTTTGTGTAAAATCATTTTATTTAGTAAAATAAACTTTTAGATACTTTTACAGGTGGGATTTTTTAAATGGAATCTATACAAATTCAAACTGAATTTATTACCCTGGGACAATTTTTGAAGCTGGCCAGCATAATCGATTCTGGCGGGGCAGCAAAATGGTTTCTTTCAGAATATGAAGTATATATCAATGGTGAGTTAGACGTCCGACGAGGAAGGAAGCTTCGTGTTGGCGATCGTATTGAAGTACCGGAAATCGGTTCTTATTTAATCACGGAATAAAGCAAAGGACCTAACTATGTATCTTGAAAAGATTGCTCTTCAACATTATCGGAATTATGAGAGTCTGACGGCGGAATTTGAGAATAAGGTCAATGTCATTCTTGGCGAGAATGCACAGGGGAAGACGAATGTTATGGAAGCGATGTATGTGCTCGCAATGGCGAAATCACATCGAACTTCAAATGATAAAGATCTCATTCGTTGGGACCAAGATTATGCTAGAATAGAGGGTAGAGTGAAAAAAAATAACGGATCTATCCCTCTTGAGCTGACGATCTCGAAGAAAGGCAAAAAGGCCAAGTGTAATCACCTCGAACAAAAGCGCCTTAGTCAATATATTGGGAACATGAATGTCGTTATGTTTGCACCAGAGGACCTGAATTTAGTCAAAGGGAGCCCGCAAATCAGACGACGTTTTATTGACATGGAGATTGGACAGGTCTCCTCGGTTTATTTGCACGAATATAGTCAGTACCAAAAAATTCTTCATCAGCGCAATGCTTTCCTAAAGCAGATTCAGATGAGGAAAATCACTGACGATACGATGCTAGCCGTGCTGACTGAGCAGTTCGTTCATTATGCTGCAAGAATTCTTGTGAAGCGATTCGAGTTCCTTGAACTACTGCAAAATTGGGCAAAACCGATACATCAGGGAATCTCAAGGGGCCTGGAAACTCTCGAAATTCGATATAAACCATCCGTAGAGGTATCAGAATCTATGGATATGTCGAAAATAGTAGAAAGATTTCAGGAAAAATTTGATAAAATAGAAATGAGAGAAAAAGAACGCGGTACCACACTGATTGGCCCGCATCGGGATGACTTGGAGTTTTATGTCAATGGGCGCGATGTGCAAACCTTTGGCTCACAAGGCCAGCAACGCACGACGGCCTTATCCTTGAAGCTGGCTGAGATTGAATTGATTCATTCAGAAATCAATGAATATCCGATACTCATGCTTGATGATGTTCTCTCAGAACTTGATGACTATCGTCAATCTCATTTATTGAACACCATTCAAGGAAAGGTGCAAACATTCGTAACAACCACAAGCGTAGAGGGAATTGATCATCAAACATTACGGGAGGCGGCAACCTTCCAAGTGAAAAGCGGCACAATGACCAGAATGAAATGAGGTGACGGAGTGTACCTTCATATCGGGAATGATACGGTAGTGAAGACAAGTGAGATTGTGGCTATTTTGGATGCAAAGCTTCTTGATAGCTCACTGCTGTTAAAAGAGTTTATTTCAGAAAACGACGTCATCCATTTAGCTGATCATCCACCAGCTAAATCGATCGTTATCACAAATAACCACATATATCTCTCCTCATTAGGGTCAGCGGCATTAAAGCGCAAATCATCAATTGTTCGTGTTTAAGAAAGAAATAAAGTTTTGAAATAAATGCATGAAAAGTGTAGGTGAATGGTTTTGACTACGGAACAAACAAATATCCAAAATGGGTCCTATGATGAAAATCAGATACAAATACTCGAAGGCCTTGAAGCAGTACGAAAACGGCCAGGGATGTATATTGGATCAACAAGCAGCAGAGGATTGCACCATCTAGTATGGGAAATTGTCGACAACAGTATTGATGAGGCACTTGCCGGTTTTTGTGATGAAATCAATGTCGTTATCAATTCTGACAATAGCATCACGGTCAAAGACAACGGGCGTGGTATTCCAGTAGGTATTCATGAAAAGGTAGGCCGGCCGGCCGTTGAGGTCATCATGACAACCCTCCATGCCGGAGGAAAATTTGGCGGCGGAGGCTACAAAGTATCAGGCGGATTGCACGGAGTTGGCGCGTCTGTAGTTAATGCTCTTTCCACTGAACTGACAGTGCAAGTTGAACGTGAAGGCAAGATTCATGTTCAAAAGTTCGAAAGAGGAGTTCCGAAAGGTGAGCTTCAAATCCTAGGAGATTCTGACCGAACTGGTACAACCATCACGTTTAAGCCGGATGGAGAAATCTTCACGGAGACACTTGTGTACGATTATGACATTCTCGCAGTCCGTTTAAGAGAGCTTGCCTTCCTTAATCGCGGCATAAAAATTACGATTCGAGACGACCGAGAAGATGGCAAATCAAACGAATACCACTACGAGGGCGGAATTAAGTCCTATGTCGAGCATTTAAACCGTACGCGTGAGGTTCTTCATGAGGAGCCAATTTATGTCGAGGGTGAGAAGGACGGCATCTCGATTGAAGTGGCTCTCCAATACAATGATGGCTTTGCAAGCAATATTTATTCATTTGCCAATAATATTCACACATATGAAGGCGGTACTCATGAATCCGGCTTCAAGACGGCTTTAACAAGAGTCATTAACGATTATGCGCGCAGAAACGGTATTTTCAAGGATAATGACCAAAACCTTACTGGTGAAGATGTACGTGAAGGATTAACAGCAATCATTTCCGTCAAACATCCTGATCCGCAATTCGAAGGGCAAACGAAGACGAAATTAGGGAATTCTGAGGCTAGAACGATCACAGATAATATCTTCTCAGACAAGATGGAAAAATTCATGTTGGAGAATCCATCAGTTGCCAGAAAAATCGTTGAAAAAGGCTTAATGGCAGCTAGAGCAAGAGCAGCGGCCAAAAAGGCAAGGGAGCTAACTAGAAGGAAAAGTGCCCTTGAAATTTCCAGCTTGCCTGGTAAGTTAGCGGACTGTTCCTCTAAGGATCCGTCCATCAGTGAGATTTATATCGTAGAGGGTGATTCTGCGGGCGGTTCTGCAAAAACTGGGCGAGACAGGCATTTCCAAGCTATCTTGCCGTTAAGGGGTAAAATTCTGAACGTTGAGAAGGCACGTCTGGACAAAATCCTTGGAAACCAAGAAATCCGAAATATCATTACGGCCCTTGGAACAGGCATTGGAGAGGACTTTGACATTTCGAAAGCCCGTTACCATAAGGTTGTAATCATGACGGATGCCGATGTCGACGGTGCCCATATCAGAACATTATTGTTAACGTTCTTCTATCGTTATATGCGGCCGATTATCGAGAATGGCTACATCTACATCGCCCAGCCGCCGCTTTATAAAGTACAGCAGGGCAAGCGTGTGGAATACGCCTATAATGATCGAGATCTTGAAAAAATTATGGCCGAGCTCCCTGCACAGCCTAAACCGGGATTGCAGCGTTACAAGGGTCTTGGTGAAATGAATGCTACGCAATTATGGGATACAACAATGGATCCGGAAACAAGAACCCTTCTCCAAGTCAGTCTTGAAGCTGCAATTGATGCGGATGAAACTTTCGAGATGCTGATGGGTGACAAGGTTGAACCGCGCCGTAACTTCATCGAAGACAATGCGGTATATGTGAAGAACCTTGATATATGATGAGTGTTGGCAGGTACCTGATAAGTATTCCAGGTTCCTATAGGTAATCATGCAGGATAGGTCCTATCTATCCTGTCTTTTTACTTGTAAAACAGGAGTTTGTGGATAAGAGGAGGTAGTTCCATGGCGGAAATGGAAAACCCAAGAGTAAAAGAGATAAATATTACTCAGGAAATGAGAACATCATTCCTGGATTATGCGATGAGCGTTATCGTATCGAGGGCATTGCCAGACGTGCGTGATGGTCTGAAGCCAGTGCACAGGCGGATTCTTTATGCGATGAATGATCTAGGCATGACATCTGATAAAGCGTTCAAGAAGTCAGCCCGTATCGTTGGTGAAGTAATCGGTAAGTATCATCCGCATGGTGATTCGGCTGTTTATGAAACAATGGTTCGTATGGCGCAAGACTTCAACTATCGTTATATGCTAGTAGAAGGACACGGAAACTTCGGTTCTGTTGATGGAGACTCGGCAGCGGCAATGCGTTATACAGAAGCTCGTATGTCCAAAATCTCAATGGAACTAGTAAGAGATTTGAATAAGGACACGATCGATTACCGAGACAACTATGATGGTTCTGAAAGGGAACCAGTTGTTCTTCCGTCTCGTTTTCCTAACCTTTTAGTCAATGGATCGGCGGGTATTGCGGTCGGAATGGCAACGAATATCCCGCCTCACCAGTTAGGAGAGGTTATTGATGGGGTGCTTGCGTTAAGTAAGGATCCTGAGATTACCATTCAGGAGCTTATGGAGATTATACCTGGTCCTGACTTCCCGACTGCTGGGAAAATCCTAGGAAGAAGCGGGATTCGTAAGGCCTATGAAACAGGAAGAGGCTCCATCACGCTACGCGCCAACTCCTTTATCGAGGAAAGAGCAAACGGGAAACAAGCCATCATTATCACTGAAATACCTTACCAGGTGAATAAGGCTAAATTGGTTGAGCGAATTGCTGAGCTTGTCCGTGACAAACGCATTGAGGGCATTACGGATTTGCGTGACGAGTCAGACCGTAATGGCATGCGCATCGTAATTGAGCTGAGACGTGACGTGAATGCGAATGTTCTATTGAACAACTTATACAAACACACTGCATTGCAGACGACTTTCGGAATCAATATGCTCTCTCTTGTTGATGACCAGCCAAAGGTACTCAACCTTAAGCAAATGCTTTATTACTACTTAGAGCATCAGAAAGTGATCGTCCGCCGCCGGACTCAATACGAGCTTCGGAAGGCAGAAGCGAGAGCGCATATTCTCGAAGGCCTGCGAATCGCTCTAGACCATATTGATGAAATCATCGCATTAATTCGCGGTTCCCAAACAACGGATATCGCGCGTGAAGGGTTGATGACGAAGTTTGAACTGAGTGAGAAACAAGCTCAAGCAATTCTTGATATGCGCCTGCAAAGATTAACAGGACTCGAGCGGGATAAAATTGAGCAAGAATATAGCGAATTAATGACTTTGATTGGCAACTTAAGAGCAATCCTAGCTGATGAAGAAAAGCTATTAAACCTAATTCGCGAAGAATTGCTTGAAATCAAGGAGCGCTTTAACGACGAGAGACGTACCGAAATCGTACTTGCCGGCTTGGAAAGCATTGAAGATGAAGATCTCATCCCTCAGGAAAACATCGTCATTTCATTGACGAATAAGGGGTATATTAAGCGGCTCCCAGTTTCCACATACCGAAGCCAGCGAAGAGGCGGACGAGGAATTCAAGGTATGGGTACGAATGAGGATGACTTCGTTGAGCATCTGCTCACAACCTCTACCCATGACACGATTCTCTTCTTCACTAATAAAGGGAAGGTTTATCGTTCGAAAGGCTATGAGATTCCGGAGTTCAGCCGTACAGCTAAAGGGCTCCCAATCATTAACCTTCTTGAAGTTGACCAGGGTGAATGGGTGAATGCTATAATCCCTGTTCAGGAATTCGTCGATGATTGGTTCCTCTTCTTCACGACGAAGCAGGGGATATCCAAGCGCACTCCGCTATCTTCATTTGCCCATATCCGCAATAATGGCTTAATTGCCCTTGGATTGCGCGAAAATGATGAATTGATATCTGTCAAATTAACAGATGGAGAACGTGACATCATTATTGGGACAAAGAATGGACTTCTTATCAGATTCCCTGAAACAGATGTCCGCTCAATGGGGCGTACAGCGACGGGAGTAAAAGGTATCACGCTAAGTGCCGGAGATGAGGTCGTTGGTATGGATATCCTTGAAGAGAAGGACGATATCCTTATCGTGACGAAAAAAGGCTACGGAAAACGTACAGGCGCTGAAGAGTATCGTATCCAAAGCCGTGGCGGAAAAGGAATAAAAACATGTAATATAACCGACAAAAATGGTGATCTTGTATCCGTTCAAACCGTCTCTGGCGAGGAAGATATTATGGTCATCACGGCAGCAGGTGTCGTAATCCGGATGGATGTGGCTCAAATCTCTCGCCTTGGAAGAAATACAATGGGCGTCAAGCTAATCAGGCTAGGAGATGAGGATGAGCAATACGTCTCCACTGTAGCAAAAGTGGAGAAAGAAGCTGAATCCGAAGATGATTCCATGGAAGATGACGAAACTATGGCAGAACAACCGTTAGATGGTGAATCGCAAGCATCTGAGGAAAGCGAAGAATAGAAATGAAAAGCCAGGGAGCCATTAATGACTTCCTGGCTTTTATGTTGTTTTTACAGGAAATGAATAAAATATGAAAAAGATGTTGCAAACATAGCGATATGTTGGTATACTGATTTAGCTGACCGAGATAAGCGGTCCGCCAAGAAAAAGAATTAAAAAAAGTTGTTGACAAAACAAAGTGAACTTGGTATGATAATCAAGTCGCTGAAAAACGACAACGAACGAATTGTTCTTTGAAAACTAAACAAAACGAAACGCTAAGCAAGTCTTAAACAAGAGAGTTTAACTCTCGTCAATGTTTTAAATTATAGCTAGATCAAACATCTTTTGGAGAGTTTGATCCTGGCTCAGGACGAACGCTGGCGGCGTGCCTAATACATGCAAGTCGAGCGAATCAGATGGGAGC